>NZ_RZPG01000002.1:0-102784 GCF_004022765.1 Mesorhizobium sp. M6A.T.Cr.TU.014.01.1.1 | reverse complement strand
CGTAGCGCTTGTATTCGCCAAAATACTTGGTGATCGCCGCCGTCAACGACGTCTTGCCATGATCGACGTGGCCAATCGTGCCAATGTTCACATGAGGCTTTGTACGCTCGAATTTACCTTTTGCCATAGTCTCTTTCCTTGGACGGCCTGGACCTTCAGTTCAGTCGAATGCGGGGCGATTAGCGACTACGGCCGAAAAACACAAGTGCCTTGTGGCCGAACGCATTTTCACTCGATCCCGAACCCATGATCCGATTTCAGGGATGTGACGCCGATATGGGAATGAGGCGACGCAAATGTAAGACGAACACCACCGCGGCCAGTCGCGACACAAACTCTTAATGAAAACGGGGGCAAGATAACGCCCGGGCACCTTGCGGCGCGGGCAAACGGGCACCATGCGGATAGCCGACATCACGGCAGGAAAAAACCTGCAACGTCTTATCTATCTCGCCGTCTGCGGCTTGATCTTTGCCTATCTCTGCGTGCTTGTCATTGCGGTATCGATTGGCGATTGGCTGTTCGACGCGAACGGACAGCCAATCGCCACCGATTTCCTGGCATTTTGGGGCGCTGGCAAGTTTGTTCTGCAAGGCCACGCAGCCGATGCCTATAACTTGGAAATGCACAAGAGCATCTCGTCCGCTGAAAGCGGCGCCGTTTTCAATGGCTATTATTCCTGGCAATATCCTCCAACTTTCCTGCTGGTGACCGCAGCATTGGCGCTGGTGTCTTATCCCGCCGCGTTGGTTTCATGGATGGCATTCGGGATAACGTTCTATGCCTTTGCCATACGGCTGATCGGGGAGACACGCCTTGCGGTTCTGGCAGCCATGGCCTGGCCTCCCGTGCTTTGGAACACAGCGGTCGGGCAAAACGGCTTCGTCACCGCCGCCCTGCTTGGCGCAGCTATCGCATCGATTGAGAAACGCCCGGCGCTCGCCGGCCTCTTCTTCGGTCTGCTTACCTACAAGCCGCAGTTCGGTCTAATCATACCCGTTGCCCTCATCGCTGGAGGCTATTGGCGGGTCATCGGATGGGCCACCATTTCCGCCACTGCAATGGCCGTGCTTTCCATCGCCGTTTTCGGCACGCAGATCTGGTCCGACTTCTTTGACACCGCCGCCAAGATAAACGGGATGATCCTCGTCGACGGCAGGGCCGATTTTTCAAAACTTCAAAGCCTCTATGGTTTTGTCCGCGCGCTTGGCGGAAGCTTGACGACCGCATGGGTCGCGCAGGGTTTTCTCATCGCAGCCCTGAGCGCCGGCATCATCTGGATATGGCTTCAAAAAGGAGCTTTCCATGTCAAGGCAGCAGCTCTCGCAACGGCGACGATCCTCGGCTCGCCGTACGCGTTCATCTACGATTTCGTAGCCCTCGCCGTTCCATTGGTGTTTCTGGGGAAAACAGGTTTTTCGGCGAAAGAGAGCGCCGTCGTGATCGCTGCAGGCATTCTGGTCGGCTGCGGTCCCTCGCAATACGCTCCCACCGCGTTCTTCTCGGCGCTGCTCGTGCTCAGCCTGGTGATCGGCCGTGCATTGCAGGTCTATGCCGTCCCGATACGTCCGGCGGTTTCGCGGGCCGGAATGGTCCGCGCGAACTGAAGCAAATCCTGCTCCCTTGCCCGTTGGCGCCCATTGCCGCCATTAACCAGGTCTGATTTCCTGATCCAATGCATTTCATTCCGATCGCCATCCGCGGCCCGCTGTTCATGATCCTCTCGACCGGGTCCTATGTCGTCAACGACACGATGATGAAGCTGGCGACGGTGGGGCTGGCACCCTATGAGGTGCTGTTTCTGCGCGGGACGGCGGCGACGCTGTGGGGCATCCCGTTGCTGTTTGCGCTGGGTTACGCCAAGCAGATCCCGCTGATCCTCGAAAGAAGAGTGTTACGGAGAAACCTGTTCGAGCTGGCGGCAATCCTTTGCTACGTGGTGGCGCTGGCCAACATGCAGATCGCCGATTCGACCGCCTTGGGGCAGATCACTCCTCTGCTTATGCTGATTGGCTCCTCTGTCCTGTTCCGCGAACGGATCGGAGGGCTGCGCATGGCGCTGATCGGGCTCGGCTTCATCGGAGCGGTGATGGTGGCGCAGCCGACCATGCAGGGAATCTCGGTCTACGCCCTGCTGGCGCTCGGCAACGCGGCATTCGCCGCCGCGCGCGATCTCGCCGGGCGGCGGGTTGCCGCCGATGTGCCTGGAATGATCGTGGCTATTTCCGCGGTGGTGGTGGTGCTGGTCGGCTCAGGCGTCGCGCATTTGGTGTCGGAGCGTTGGGTGATGCCCGAGACGCATCATCTGCTGCTGATGGCCGGGGCCGGATTGTTCCTGATCTTCGGCCACTTCTTCATCTTCATGGCCTATCGCGTCGGGCCAACTGGCGTGGTGGCGCCGTTCTATTACTGCTTCACCGTCTGGGCAGTCATTTCGGGTCTGGTGGTGTTCCAGCAATTCCCGAACGCGCTGGCGATCAGCGGCATCCTTCTGGTGGTGGCCAGCGGACTGACCATCGTGTCGCTCGACGAACGCAGGCGCCGACTGACCGTGGTCGCCTAATTCAAGCAGTGGTCACCGCTAAAATGGAGAAGAGACTGTGACAAGCCAGGAGAATGCCGGCAACCGCATGCTTGCCGGAAAGTGCCTGTGCGGCACCGTGCAATACGCGGTGGCCGACGAGTTCATCTACGCCGCGAACTGCCACTGCTCGAACTGCCGGCGCACCACCGGTTCCGCCTTCAAGCCGTTTGCCGGCATCGAGCGTGAGAGACTGAGCCTGACCAATGGCGAGGACAACCTCCTGATGTTCGGCGATGAGGCCGCCCATGACACGCACTGCAAGACCTGCGGCTCATTGCTCTATTCGGTCGTCCGCGACGGCGCCTTCGTGCACGTCGCGATCGGAACCCTCGTCGACGAGCCGGCCATCCGCCCGACGCATCACATCTTTGTCGGCTCCAAGGCGAAGTGGTTCGCAATCACCGACGACCTGCCCCAATTCGAAGAGCATGTGGTGAACGCCGAAGGTGCTGACGGACAGCCGGCACAGACCGGCAGCTAGAGAATTATCCTCGGCTCGATAAGCGAGCGCTTGGACATGAAGTGAAAGAGATTGCGCGGTGTTCGGGGATAGATGATCCGGCCATCGCGCAAGGCTCCCGGATCGCCGAAAACATGCAGCGTCGAGGGATCATCGGCATCGCCTTCAGGAATGCCTCCCCATTTTTGCGGATCGTAGTAATCGACGAGAAATCCATAGTCGTAGCGGCAAAACCGCATCGCCTTGGCCAACGCCGCCGGCGACAGGTCCGAAGGGCTGATTTTCCTGCCGCCGACCTGCAGCCGTGGCAGGTCGAATACCCGTCCGCTTACAGAGGATAGAAACGCCTTCACTCTGTCCATCTGCTCGAATTTGAAGACATGTTCGAAGAGGAACAGGCTGCAGCCGGTAAAATAGCGCGGCGACGCCACGTGGAACTGGATCTCCCAGGAGCAGGCGCAGTATTTCTCGATGTTGAAAATGAACGTATCGAAGTCCGGATCGACCGGAATGCCGAGCCTTTCAAGCTTCTCCTTATCCACGTCCGGCCTGGTCAGAACCCGAGTGTCGGAGATCCTGCTGGAATAGGCGGAGAGAAGCCGCTCCAGGGGATCGCGGACGATCGTGAACCGGCCCTTGTGTCCGTCATATGTGGGAAAGAAAGGGTCGACGTAGTTTGTCGCCAAATGGCCGTGAACGTCATTGTCGGGGTCGAACCCGGGGAGCGAGCCTTCCTTTCCGTCGAGCGCCATAAGCGCATATTTGACGCTGCTGCTGCCACTTTTCGGGATGGGATAATAGGTGATCGCGAGTTCTTTTATTTCAATCGCCATTGCCGACTGCGCCCGACATCGCCCATCCCGCCCAAATCCGTGCCGGAAATTCCTATCAGAGTTGCCCGCTTGCCTCTAGCCAGGGATAAGCGGGCCGCAGCCCGGTATCCTGCCCCAGGCGACAAGTGCAAAAGCGCCGAACGTTAGAGACGCTCAACCAAATTATCGTTTCGTTTTCGCATTCTCTGTCAAAGAAACTATAGTGATCGCGTTTACCAGATTTGTTGCGGGGATTTTCCGTGGCATTGCCGCCGGACTGGATGCCCAACGTTCCGATGAAGCGGGTCATTTGCCATTGGACGGCAGGCTCGCATTCGGCAGGCGAGACCGACAAGGACGCCTATCATATCCTGGTCGAGGGGAATGGCGGCCTCGTCAGGGGCCGGCCTTCCATCACGCTCAATTCCGGCAGGGTGAAATCGGGATACGCAGCTCACACCCTCAACTGCAACAGCGGCTCGATCGGGGTTTCCCTGTGCTGCATGGCCGGGGCGGAGGAAAGACCATTCAATGCCGGCCAATACCCGATGACGAGGACGCAGTGGGATGCGCTGATCGTTGTCGTCGCCGCGCTTTGCAAATACTATCGCATCAAGGTCACGCCCAAAACGGTTCTTTCGCACGCCGAGGTCGAGCGCAATCTCGGCATCGAGCAACGCGGAAAATGGGATGTTAGCCGCCTGCCCTTTGACCCGACGGTCGTCGGCGCGAGGGCTTGCGGCGACCGGCTGCGCCAGCAGGTCATGGCAGCGATGGGGTCGATGCCCGACCTGCCCGTCAGAAGCGGCCGTGACGCGGCTCTCGAGACTGCCTTCAGGCGTCTGCTCGATGAATTGTGGCCAATCCTGGCCAGAGGGCTCGAAGCTGGCTTCAACACGCTGGTCCGAGAAATCCTCAAAAGGATCAGGTAGGACGTTTCAGCGCCCGCGCCGCACCGTCGCACGGGTAATTGGACGAGAAGTCGCGGCTTCCCAGAGCGGAAAGCCGCGATATCGGATGGACCGAAAGCGGCCGGCCAGAACACGTCAGGCGGCCCGCCGAGGCCGCCTTGCCTGTCGGCCTTTAATCTCTAAAGAGCCCGGTTCCCGGTGAACTGGTGATAGGCCCACAGAACGACCACCGATCCCAGCACGGCGACGATCAGGCTGTAGATGTTGAGGCCGGTAACGCCTGACGCGCCAAAGGCGCTGAAGATCAGGCCGCCGACAACAGCGCCGACGATCCCGAGTATGATATCAAGAACAAGGCCCTGCCCGCTCTTGTTGACGATCTTGCTGCCTATAAAGCCGTCGATAACGCCAAGGATGATCCAGCTTAATATTGACATTTTCCTCTCCATTCCCCGCCTCCGATTACTTCCACATTATTAAGCAAAGCTCAAGCCAACTTGAAATTCATGATTACGGAAAGCTCAACCAGCTTGAAATTCGACCCGAATGGGTCATTGTGGAGATGGGACGGGCAACATTGACATGGAGATCCACAATGGGACTGTTTGACAATGCCGTTCCCGGCGGTAACGTCGCCAAGCCGCTGATGATCGCGCTCGGTGCGCTGCTGGTTGGAAAAATGCTGAGCGGTGGAAGTTCCGCCCAGACCGATCCGGCCCAAAGCCCCGCCCCCGTGCCGCCTGATACAACCGCATCCGCCGACGGTGGCTTGCTCGGCGGACTGGGCGGCCTGCTCGATAAGTTGAAAGACGCCGGCCACGGCAATGCCGCCGATTCGTGGGTCGGCACCGGGCAGAACCAGCCCATCCAGGCCAACGATCTGGGCAATGCGTTGGGCCCGCAGGTCATTCGCGAGATCGCGCAAAGGACAGGGCTGAACGAGCAGGACTTGCTCAAGCAATTGTCCGCGGCTTTGCCGGGTCTCGTCGACCAGATGACGCCGAACGGGCAAGTGCCGCAGCAAAATCAACTCGCGTCGATATTGAACAGGTTCACCAGTTAGGCAGGCAGCTCACCGCGCATCCGTTGGACGCGCTACGAAGCTTCAACACGTCGAATTTTTGATTTGCGGATGATCCCGTTCGCAGGCGCGTTTCAACTTGCGCTGAGCATGGATTCGGGATGATGCGCGAAGCCCTACGGAGCAGCGAATGGAAATCTGGAGCGGGTAGCGGGAATCGAACCCGCATATTCAGCTTGGAAGGCTGCTGCTCTACCACTGAGCTATACCCGCGCCTTTCAGTTAGGCATCGGCCGAAAACCGCTATGCACTTTTCGATCCGATGCTTCCGCGTTTCAGGGCTTCCGGGCCGGCAGTGGTGGAGAGGGTTGGATTTGAACCAACGTAGGCATAGCCAACGGATTTACAGTCCGTCCCCTTTAACCACTCGGGCACCTCTCCAGTCTGCCGCCGGAGCCATGCAACGAGGCATCGACGCGTCGCAACCGCCGTAGCAGCCCTTCGCGAAGCGCCTTATGGCGGCAGCGCCCAAAACTGTCAACCGCAACATCCCGGCAAAACGCGCTGAATTTGATGCCTCGCCCGACAAGCAGGTTCGGCGGCTGTATCCATACGCAGACGACACGGCTATAGAACCGGCCATGAGCAACGACAACAAGCCCAAGACCCCAAAAGACACCCACTACGCCAAGCTGCGCCGTGCGCATCGAGACGAGAAGAGCGGCGGCGCGCCGGCGTTCAGGCCGCGCCAGCCGGTGCCGCCGGGTGAGACCGCCGCGGACGGCCTGGTGAGGCTCTACGGCCTGCATACGGTGCGGGCAACACTCGACAATCCGCGCCGGCGGATCAGGAAGATGCTGGTGACGCGCAATGCCGCCGAGCGGCTGGCGATCGCCGACCTCGCCGCCCTGCCCTTCAAGGCAGAGCTGGTCGAACCGAAGGATATCGACAAGGTCACCGGCTCCGATGCCGTCCATCAAGGTGTGCTGATCGAAGCCGAGCCGCTGAAGCCCAAGCGCCTCGATGCGCTCGGCGATACGACGCTGGTGCTGGTGCTCGACCAGGTCACCGACCCGCACAATGTCGGTGCGATCTTGCGCTCGGCAGTCGCCTTCGGCGCCGGCGCGCTGATCACCACGGCGCGCCACAGCCCGCATGAATCCGGCGTGCTGGCGAAATCGGCCTCCGGCGCACTGGAGCATATCGACCAGATCGAAGTGAAGAACCTCGCCGACGCGCTCGGCCAGTTGCACGAGGCCGGCTTCCAGACCATCGGCCTCGATTCGGACGGGCCGGCGGAACTCGAAAAGAGTTTTTCGGGAGAAAAGATCGCATTGGTGCTGGGCGCCGAAGGCAAGGGCCTGCGCCAGAAGACGCGCGAGACGGTGACGACGCTCGCCCGGCTCGACATGCCCGGCGCCATCCGCTCGCTCAACGTGTCGAATGCTGCGGCGGTGAGCCTTTATGCGGCGAGGAAATTTCTAGGGCAGTAAGGGAATAGGGCAATAAGGCAGTATGTTTCGCTCAGGGTAGATCCACCCTACTGCCCTACTGCCCTACTGCCCTACTGCCCTAACCCATGCCCCGCCATCCGCTCCAGCGCCTTGACCAGCGCCGAATGATCCTCCTTGGCGCCGCCATTGGCCGCGCAGGAGTTGAACAATTGCTGCGTCGTCGAGGTGTTGGGCAGCGCGACGCCAAGCGCTTTTGCCCCTTCCAGTGCGAGATTAAGATCCTTCTGGTGCAGTTCGATGCGAAAGCCCGGCGCGAAGCTGCGCTTGATCATGCGCTCGCCATGCACTTCTAGAATGCGCGAGGCCGCTAGCCCGCCCATCAGCGCTTGTCGTACCTTGGCCGGGTCGGCACCGGCTTTCGACGCAAAAACAAGCGCTTCGGCGACTGCTTCAATGGTCAGCGCAACGACGATCTGGTTGGCGACCTTGGTGGTCTGGCCGACACCGTTGGGGCCAACCAGCGTGATGTTCTTGCCCATCTTCCCGAACACCGGCCTGGCGCGCTCGAAGGCCTTTTCCTCGCCGCCGACCATGATGGTCAGCGATGCGGCCTTGGCGCCGACCTCGCCGCCGGACACCGGCGCGTCGAGATAGTCGCAGCCGAGATCGTTGATCTTCTCGGCGAATTCCTTCGTTTTGATCGGCGAGATCGAACTCATATCGATGACCAGCTTGCCCCCGGACAGACCTGAGGCGACGCCGTTGTTGCCGAACAGCACATCGGCCACCTCAGGCGTGTCGGGAACCATGGTGATGATGATGTCGGCCGTTTTCGCCACGACGTCATGGCCGGTGACGGTCTTCAAACCCTTGGCGACGAGATCGGCCGGCGGTTTCGAGCGGTGGTCGCTGGCGACGACGGTGTAGCCAGCGTCGAGCAGATGCCCCGCCATCGGCGCGCCCATGATGCCGAGGCCGATGAAACCGATGGTTTCCATTCATTTTCTCCGTCGTGTTCCTTGTTAAGGCCGCGTTCCTTCGCGCCCCCCTCTGGCCTGCCGGCCCTCTCCCCCACAAGGAGGGAGATTGGATTGTCACCGCCGCCTTCGCCAATCTCCAAGGTTGCAGGAGTGAGCGAGGCGCCGAAGCTGCCAATCTCCCCACCCGTGGGGGAGATGGCCGGCAGGCCAGAGGGGGGCGCGAAGGAATGCGACCTCAATCACTACCTCCCCGGTCGCTAAGCCGCCGCACTACCCTGCCCGGCCAAGTTCCGGAACCATCCGAGTCCGGCTTCCGTGCCGGCCTTCGGCTTGTACTCCGCCCCAATCCAGCCGGAATAACCAATGCGGTCGATGTGGCTGTACAGAAAGGGAAAATTGATCTCGCCCGTCCCCGGCTCATGACGGCCGGGATTGTCCGCAAGCTGGATATGCGCGATGCGGCCGAGGTTTGCCTCGATGGTGCGGGCGAGATCCCCCTCCATGATCTGCATGTGATAGATGTCGTATTGCAGGAACAGGTTCTTCGAGCCGACGCGGTCGATGAGCGCCAAGGCCTGAACCGAATAATTCAGGAAGAAGCCTGGAATATCGAGCGTGTTGATCGGCTCGATCAGAAGCCTGATGCCGGCCTGCTCCAGCTTCTCTGCTGCGAAAGCCAGGTTCTCGGCAAAGACATCTTCCAGCACGCTCCGTTCGACGCCTTGCGGCGCGATACCAGCGAGGCAGTTGACCTGTTCGCAGCCCAGCGCATGGGCATAGGTGATCGCCTTGGCGACGCCTTGCCGGAACTCGGGAACGCGATCCGGCAACACGGCGATGCCGCGCTCGCCCTTGGCCCAATCGCCGGCCGGCAGGTTGAACAGCACCTGGGTCAGGCCGTTCTTCCTGAGCCTCGCGGCAACCACCTCCGGCGCATGGTCATAAGGACCGATATATTCGACGCCTTTGAAGCCGGCGCGGGCGGCGGCATCGAAGCGGTCGAGGAAATCGTGCTCGCCAAAGAGCATCGAAAGATTAGCTGAAAAACGCGGCATTCTCTTCTCCCATTCAGTCGAGCATCACGATCGCGGTCGGCGCATCTTCGTGATGTTCGGCAAGCTCCTCGAATTCGGTGATCTTGTCGATTTCGGTGCCCATCGAAATGTTGGTGACGCGCTCGAGGATGAATTCGAGCACGACGGGAACCTGGTGCTCCTTCATCAGGCGCTGTGCCTGATCGAAGGCGCCGGCGAATTCCTCCGGCCTGCGCACCCGGACCGCCTTGCAGCCCATGGCCTCGGCGACCGCAACGTGATCGACGCCGTAGCCAGCCTCGGGATCGTCTTTCCGGTTGACGTTCTCGAAGGCGAGACTGACCTCGAAATCCATCGAAAAGCCGCGCTGCGCCTGGCGGATCAGGCCGAGATAGGCATTGTTCACGACGACGTGGATATAGGGCAATTTATGCTGCGCGCCGGCCGCCAATTCCTCGATCATGAACTGGAAATCATAGTCGCCGGACAGCGCCACGATGTTGCGCTGCGGATCGGCGGCGCGGACGCCAAGCGCTGCCGGCAGCGTCCAGCCAAGCGGGCCGGCCTGGCCGCAATTGATCCAGTTGCGCGGCTTGTAGACATGCAGGAACTGCGCGCCGGCGATCTGCGAAAGTCCGATCGTGGTGACATAGGTGGTATCGCGGCCGAATGCCTTGTTCATCTCCTCATAGACGCGCTGCGGCTTCAGCGGCACCTGGTCGAAATGCGTCTTGCGCTTCATCGTCTTCTTGCGACCCTGGCATTCCCTGACCCAGCCCGACCAGTCGCGCAGTTTCCCCGCTGTCTTCCACTCGGTGGCGACGTCGAGCAGCATTTTGAGCGCCGCGCCCGCATCCGACACGACACCGAGATCCGGCGCGAAGACGCGGCCTATCTGAGTGGGCTCGATGTCGACATGGATGAATTTTTTGCCTCTGGTGTAGACGTCGACAGAGCCGGTGTGGCGGTTGGCCCAGCGGTTGCCGATGCCGAAGACGAAGTCGGCCTCGAGCATCGTCGCGTTGCCGTATCGATGCGACGTCTGCAGCCCGCACATGCCGGCCATCAGCCGGTGGTCGTCGGGGATCGCGCCCCAGCCCATCAGCGTCGGGATAACAGGCACGCCGGTAACTTCGGCGAATTCGATCAGCAGGTCCGAGGCATCGGCATTGATGATGCCGCCGCCGGCGACGATCAGCGGTCTTTCGGCCGCGTTTAGCATCGCCAACGCCTTCTCCGCCTGGCTGCGCGACATCGCCGGCTTGAACGGCACCAGCGGCTCATAGGCATCGATGTCGAACTCGATCTCGGCCAGTTGCACATCGACCGGCAGATCAACGAGAACCGGCCCCGGCCGCGACGAGCGCATCAGGTGGAACGCCTTCTGCAGCGCCATCGGCACGAGATAAGGTTCCATGACGGTGACCGCCCATTTGGCGACGGGCGCAGCGATGGCGGCGATGTCGACGGCCTGAAAATCCTCCTTGTTGAGACGCGCCCGCGGCGCCTGGCCGGTGATGCACAGGATGGGACTCGAATCGGCCGCCGCAGAATAGAGCCCGGTGATCATGTCGGTGCCGGCCGGACCCGAAGTGCCGACGCACAGGCCGATATTGCCTGATTTGGCGCGGGTAAAGCCTTCGGCCATGTGCGACGCCGCCTCGACATGGCGCGCGAGGATGTGGCGGATCGTGCCCCTCGCCTTCAGCGCCGAATAGAACGGGTTTATCGCAGCACCCGGTACGCCGAAGGCGCAGGAAATACCTTCCTTTTCCAAAACGAGAACCGCTGCGTCGACCGCGCGCATCCTGGCCATTTCAGCCTCCACGGAATTTGTTGATGGCTGAGAATGCCAGTGGGCCGACTATTTTTCAATTTTTTCAGAATATTTTTTCATTTCTAGAAAACAGCTACTATACTCTGATTTAATTATGTTTTCCGTTTTCCATGGATTCGGCGGATGCGAATCGTGAAAAACTTTTTCATTGCGCATTTCGCGAAATCGGCAAGAATGCCGTCATGGAAACCACCGAAAAACGCCAGCGCGGACGGCCGCGCGCCTTCAACGGTCCGTCCGAGGCCGCTTCGGTGCAGTCGCTCGATCGGGCGCTGCGCATCCTGGCCATCGTCGCCGACGGCAGCGGCCTGTCGCTGAGCGAGATCGCCGCGCAGAGCGGCCTCGCCGCGTCTACCGCCTACCGCATGCTGACAACGCTGGAAAACCACGGCATGGTCGAGTTCGACAGCACCGACCAACTCTGGTCGATCGGCGTCGAGACCTATCGTATGGGCGCGGCCTTCCTGCGCCGCCGCAAGCTGGTCGACCGTGCCCGCACTGTCATGCAGGAACTGATGGAGAAGACCGGCGAGACCGCCAATCTCGGCGTCGCCGAGGATGATTGCGTCGTCTTCGTCAGCCAGGTCGAGACGCATCAGGCGA
This sequence comes from Mesorhizobium sp. M6A.T.Cr.TU.014.01.1.1, assembly GCF_004022765.1. Taxonomy (NCBI): domain Bacteria; kingdom Pseudomonadati; phylum Pseudomonadota; class Alphaproteobacteria; order Hyphomicrobiales; family Phyllobacteriaceae; genus Mesorhizobium; species Mesorhizobium sp. M6A.T.Cr.TU.014.01.1.1. Next base: position 91,088 of record NZ_RZPG01000002.1, on the reverse strand, counting down.
TCCGCGCTTTCTTCCGGCCGGGCACGCGCAGCTCCTTCCATGCCTCGGGCATCGGCAAGGCGGTGCTGGCGCATCTCGAGCCGGAGCGCGTCGGCGCCATCTTACGCCGGGCCGGGCTGGAGCGCTTCACCGAAAAGACGCTGTCCGACATCTCGGCGCTGGCGCGCGATCTGGTGACGATCAAGCTGCGCGGCTGGTCGGTCGACGACGAGGAGCGGCACCCAGGCATGCGCTGCGTGGCCGCCGCCATCTTCAACGAGTTCGGCGAGCCGATCGGCGGCGTTTCGGTTTCGGGACCGACGGTGCGGGTGACGCCGGAGCGGCTGGCTGAGATCGGCCCGCTCGTGCACGAAGCCGCAACGGAAATAACCAGGATGATTGGTGGTCTGCCGCCCCCTTCTTCACCAAGCCGCGCCGCCGAACCGGGTTCACTCTTCGAGATTGGCGCTGCGCGCTCACCTTGACAGCCGCCCGGCTACGGCCAAGTTTGCGTCCACCTTCCGCCAGCCGACGCCCGAAAGACGCATGAGCCTCCAATCCGTCAAAGCCTTCTTCGCCGAATATGCCCCCGACATCGAGGTGATCGAAACGCCGACAAGCTCGGCGACCGTCGCGCTCGCGGCCGAGGCGCACGGCGTCGAGCCGGGGCAGATCGCCAAGACCATCTGCCTGCGCGTCGGTGACCGGGTCATGCTGGTCGTCGCCCGCGGCGACGCGCGCATCGACAATCGCAAATCGCGCGATGCATTCGGCGGCAAGCCGCGCATGCTCGATGCCGAGCAGGTGGCCGAAATCACTGGCCATCCGATTGGCGGCGTCTGCCCCTTCGGCCTCGCCTCGCCGTTGCCGGTCTATTGCGACATATCGCTGCGCGCCTACGATCAGGTCGTGCCAGCGGCCGGCGCAACCAATGCAGCGGTGAAAATAGGCGTCGAGCGCATGGCAGCGCTGACCGGCGCCGAATGGTGCGACATCTGTCAGGATGAGCTAGGCTCCGGGCACCGCGCTCTTGGTCGATAAGTCGTAGAAATCGAGCAGCATCGCCAACCCAACTCCGCATGCGGTGAAGATGAGCCCGGCGATGAAGATGCGGGTGGCGCGTTCATAGACGCGTCGCTGTAGAGACGTTGTGTCGAGCAGCAACCGCAGCGCTCGTATCTGCAAGGCAATGCCTATCAAAATCGGCACGACTGCTGCCAGGTGATAGATTTCCCAAGGGAGCGGGTTGGCGGCCCAATGCGTGATGAAGCCCAGCGAGAAAGCCAGTAGAATGCCGACGGTGGTGATCGTGCCGTTGCGGAAATCCGTCTCAATCTGCTCTTCCTTGGGTTCGTGCTCGTCCAAGCGTCCCTCTCCCTCTGGTGCCTTCACCGCCAGACTAAGATGTCGAAAAATCCCTGTACATCCCTCGCTGGAACCGGTTGCGGTGCCGGGTTCAATTTTGCAACCCAGACAGCTGAAAAAGGGGCAGTGGGGTGCCCCTTCTTCCGGTTGCCTGAAACGGTCCTCTCAAAGCCGGCAGCGGTGACGGTAGCCGTCGTAGCCGACATAGGTGTCGGAGTACGGATCGTAGCTCTGATAGCGATTTAGACAGCGCCGGACGTGCCACGAACCGCCGTGGTCCTCGATGTAGACGGTGCGCGGCTGGGCGAGCGCGCTGCCGAGCAGGAAGCCGCCGAAGCCGGCGGCAATGCCGATGCCAAGGTGCTTGTTGTGATGCTTGTGATGGGCGGCCGAAGGCTGAACGGTGCCGGCCAGCATGGCGGCGGCGACAGCGGTGGCGATGAGGCCGGAAACGATGGTGTGCTTGAACATGACGATCTCCTTGCTGCGTTGTGTGAGAGGCGATCCATCCGCCTCTTGACCATCAGTCGTTGCGGCAAGGAAAAAGGTTCGATGATTTTTTTGAATTTTTTCGAACGAGGAAAATCGACCAGTCTGACAAGGTTCGCAGTCAGTATGCAATCATGACCGGTAGGCGGCGCCGGTCGACACCCCGGCGAGGAGGCCTCAGCCCATGCCGGTGATATGACGCAGCCAGAAGGCGAGCGCGATGAAGCCGATGATGGTGGTGACGCCGGTCCAATCGACATTGGCGCTCTTCAGATTCTTGACGAGCTTCACCAAGAGAATCCAGGCCACGACGACGACCAGGGCAATGACGACAAATCTGATCATGCGGCACCCTCGCCTACCCGATTGCACCTTCAATATAGGAAGCGAATTGGCCGTTTTCAGGATGCCCGCGCCGGCCGTTCCGGCGCGCTCACGGGTAGCCTAAAACAGAGTTTTGTCTTTACTGGCGCAACAAATATGCTAACCGGAGCGCCGTGCCCTTGTAGCTCAGCTGGTAGAGCAGCGGTTTTGTAAACCGAAGGTCGGCGGTTCGATTCCGTCCGGGGGCACCAGAAACTCGAATAAACAAAATAAAATCAACGGCCTTGGTTTGGGATCATCCCAGATCGTTTGTCCGGGGGAACCTACGGGGGAACCAACCCCGCATCGTATTCGGTTCATGGTCGGAACGCTACCAGTGCCAGTTCGGACAAACCACAATTGAGCCGAAGCAGGCTGTTGTCGCGATGGTGCTGGATGGCAAAAAGGATTTCGTCTTACCCGACGCTGTCAAAATAGAGGCGGAAGGAAGCCAATATAACTTCCGGCGATTGCCTTCCGAACAACTCTCGGAAGCCACGATCGAAATCTCGGGTTGCCATAACGGTCACCTTCAGCTTTGAACGCAACTCGTCGGATAACTAAGCTGGATTGAGCGTATACTGCTCGCGCTCATCGAAAGCCACGAACAGGCCTAGGGCAGCAGCTACTTCGAGGATAGCTTCGGTTAAATCGTCGTTGGATGCGACCAAACCAGGTGCAGCCTGCCGAACTTGGTTCAATGCTGCTTTGACCGAAACGGTGTCCCCATGGCCGGCCCTGTTGAGGACTGCGGCAATCGCCTGATCTAGAACTGGACCGACCCTATGGACGATTCTCATCCACCTTCCCCCCCGGGAACGTAAGAAGGTAATGGTAGCGTGTCTGGGGCTGCGATGCAACCGATGCGGGAAATCGCACCGAATTGGGTCTGGCGCGGGCAGATGGCGGGCCTTGGCCGGTCGCGGCGGAACTCATTGCTCTGGAAGAAACTTGCGAGCCCGTTTCCCGACCGATCAAAATCGTCGGCACCTGAAAGCGGCCAAACGAGGTTAACAGTAGGTCCAACGCTCGGGTACAAAGCGGTACACGGGCTTAACGGCTTCAGAGGAAGAGGCCCTTTCTATCCGATTGATTTCTGGTCAAATTCTGGTGGAACGCTCAAGTTGGATTTGGGTCTTAACGCGGTCCGGGGCACCCAGCAAGCGCCTCTTATGAGAACGTCTTAAGGCGGTCGATATCTGCTCATCCCCGATTTCCACAGGTTGGGACCGTAGCATATCAGTTCCAACGCTTATATTCCCTAGTGGAAACCAGAGGAGTCTCCGTTGGAGCAGAAACGCACGATCGCCCCCTTTATTGGTGGCATGTATGGCAGCCTTGCTGCCCTCGTGTTCGCGTTCGGTTTCCGCTTCCTGATAATTCCCGATCCTGATCCAACCTCGCAAACAACGATAATCCTTTCAGGACTGGCCTTTTCGATTTGTTTCAGCCTGACTTTCCTTCGCGAGCATCGACGCCAGATCGCTGCCGCCAGAAAATTTCTAAGCCGTCCAAGATCGTATCAGGACTAATCCCCGCGTTTTGCAACGCAAAGCCCCGGGTCCTCTGGGCCATCGGGCCATCAGAAAAATTCAGTAAAATCGAACCAACTGATGCAACAGGGCGATGCGTACCGCTCGCATCCCGCTACCGGGCATTTAAAGCCATTCGATTAAAATGCCCCTGTGTATATTAGCAATCGCTCAATTTAGCGCGTCGACAATGTCAGGGCGGCGGGTAAAATCAAATGGGTGATGTCATGCGAAGCGACTTCGCCGCTGCGCGCGAGCTCTTGGAGTGCGCCCAAAATCGGCTCTGCGGCATGGATGAAACGAGCCAACGCGTCAGCGAGGCATTGGACTCGCTGATTGAAGAAATAGCCATCGCGGAATTCCGGAAAGCGCCATTGACGGTCGTGCCGTTTCCGCGCGCGCGGCCACCTAAGCATGCTCGGTAAAACTGCCGATCGTGCCGCCGATGAAGGGACGGCAACTATCTCTCTCGGGATTGCTTGGCGCGTTCGCGCCTTACGCTTTTTGGAGCACATGCTTAAAATAAACTTCGCGAAAGCTGCGGCACTGGGATCTTTTGCCTTTGATGTGCCGGTGTTCTGAAACTGCGAGCTGATCCATGTCACGCTGTGGAGATGTCTACGAGAACAAGGTGACCGGCGAATATGCAGTGATCCTGCGCGGCACTGAAGACCGTGGCGAAGGGCCTGGCATCGTTTATTTAACCGCTCGGCCGGGGGCCGCGGTGGTAGGCGAGCACTTCCACCCGAACATGATTGAACGGTTTACCGTCTTCAGCGGCCGGCTCAATGCCTGCATCGCCGGGAAGACTTTCTCTCTGGGACCTGGCCAATCCGCCACGGCCGAGGCAGGCGTTGCACATGATTGGTGGAACAGCAGCAAGACCGACGAGGCCCAGATACTGATCGAAATCGAACGGGCGCACGGTGCGGACCACATTGACCCGAACCGTTTCGAACTGCTGATCGGCATGCTCTTCGGCCTGGCCAATGCTGGCAAGGTGGATAACAAAGGCAGACCTTCACCGCTTCAAGCGGCGGTCATCGCCAGGGAATTTGCCGACGTGATCGTCTTCACGCGGCCCCCACCTGCGGTTCAGCGGGTGGCGCTTGGGATACTTGCGCCTCTCGCCAATCTGCTTGGCTATCGGGCGATCGACCCCAGCTACTGTAGGCCGCATGGACATGTCACGCCGGCCCCCGAAATCCTGGCTTTAGTGGGGCTTCCAGCTGGCTGAGGTCGACGTCGCAAGTCAGCCGCGCCTAAAATCGTCAACTGTAGCTTGGACGAGACAATAGTTTTCCTTGCTCTGATACAGTAGACTTCGGGCTGTTGTCTCACAACGCGTATCTTTTCATTCGAAATTTTCAGGAGTAAGAAATGCCATTTCCGCCATCTCTAAAACAAGCCTGCTTAGTTGTAGCTCGGACGTCCGGAGATTTCCGGAAACGTACTCAGATGCTCATCCATCAGCTGGGCGCTCTTGATCTGGATCAAACAGCGCAAACGTATCCCCGACCGATTGCCGAAGCGATGGTTGGCGCCGAACAGGGCCGGATTTCGCTTATCAGGGCGCTTGCCGATTTCGATGCAAAATGCGCGACCCTAGAGAGCGCCGCCAAGACGGTCGCTCAATCGTAGTTGCCGGCTGTGGCGACGGCGGGTTCATCGCGCGCCGCCGCAATCGCCGTCCTGATCCTGATGCCCTATACCGTATCGACGGTTTCCCCGTCGCATCGCCGGCCGCTGTGTTTCGGTCGCTGATGCCTACCTTTGGGGGGCGAGGCTTGCACGCCTTCCCCATGCGCGCTGGTCAGGCCCAGCGAGTCCTCCTCCTTTCGTCGCCCCCTACCTTGTCGCAACCGTCCATGACGCACTTTTCCGCAACGCCGGAAGTAGCCGCCTGGCTTCATCTTCGCATGGTGCGAGCAATCTTTGCACCAAGCCGCAGCTTGTGAACTTATCCAGCGAGCGTTCGGAAAGGTCAGACCGACCAGCAGAGGGACCTTTAGGCATTCAGGTAACTCTTAAATCTTTGAACCACGCAGTTAAATCCGGATCGTGAGAAATCCACAAAAACCCAGGCGGCCCCGGTGCTTTGCGTGGACAAAACAATTTTTCACCACGCAAGAAGACGGCAATGTTTTCTCTTCGACATTGCAATTAGAGTCGGCTGTTGTTAACCTTCAATATCTACTCGGTGTCGATCAGGGGAAAAATCGACTCAGTTATCTAGTCTTCCAATCGAAACACGCTTTGTATTCAAAAGCGTGCGCCTGAGTTTGTGGAAATGCTGGGTGGAACACAATGCGCGCGATGACTTCCTATTGCCTGTCGATGGCGATGCTTCTGCCGCTGCTCGGGTGCGGTACAACAATTCCCAACATGACCACATCTTATCCCCGCGAGGGCGACGGAGAGAGGTTGGAAGAAGTTGAACTCGTCCAACTCATCAAATGTGAACTTCACTACGGTGTGCAAGAGGCGCTAGCTGCCTTTCCAGCAAACCAGGATGAACTGAGCGGCTACGACGTCGAATGGCTGAGAAATTGGGAAGCCAAAATGAGCCTTAAGATAACCGTCGACGAAAAAAGCACACTGATGCCCGGCTTGACCTACAAACTGCCGCTCCACACTGCGGTCTCTCAATTCAACGTCCCTACTCCGCAGAACTTCTCCGCATCTATTGGCCTTCAAGCGTCATCCCAGGGAACGCGATCTGAGACGATCGGTTTTAGCTACAAATTTGCAGATTTGTTAAAGGAGCCTGAACTCAATGAAAACTCCTGCAAGTCTCAGATTAAGAATAAAATTGTTCTCAATAATCTAAAAATCCCTGAATTCATTTTCAACAAGGCTTACGTGGCAAACCATACCGACGCAGTCGTGCAACGTGACGGGGAGTCGCCATATTCCACCTTCAGCGACGACATTACGTTTATCGTAACTTACGGTGGCAACGTAACTCCTGTCTGGAATCTCCTTCAGGTTACCGCAAATTCGACCTCGCCACTTTACAATTCGGTACGAACGAAGACCCACAATCTCACAATCACGCTCGGCAAGGTGGGGTCTGCCCAAGCTGCTGCCGTGGCGAACGCAAACCTGATCGGTCAAGCCGTCGCGCGAGCGCTCAACAATCGCTAATCAACGGAGGACGTTATGGCTGATAAATTGCCCATGACGCTGAAAGACTTACAAGACCAAGGTTACGTACCGGCCATCCAGGAAGAACTAACGGAGGCACTGGGGGGAGAGGCGTTCCTCCATCAGTTCCGCGAACCCTTTGATTGCACGGTCGCTGATGATGGCGATGTTTGCCTTCGTACAGGCTGCATCGGCTTAGGAAAAGAAAAGTACAGATATGTGTCCGTATGCTTTCAAGGACAGTGCAAGCAAACCTATAAACAATTGTGCCCCTGAAGACCCGAAGCAACCCGACAGGGATTTCAAAAACAGACCTGAAGCGACTGCGAAGTGCGGTGATGCTATCATGTTGTCCGATTTGATAGGCAAGGGTTATCTGTGATTGACCCCGCTTAAACCCCAATCGCCGCCACCAAAATCCGGTTTTGCCGGCGTATCGCCGCGCGCAGTTCCGCAATCCTGGCCTTGTCGCGCTTCACGAACTCGATGAACATCATGTTCATGTTGTTGAACACCAGCTCGCCCAGGGCCTGCCCGTCGATATCGCGGCGCACCAAGTCGATCGCCTGCAGTCTCGCGATCAGCGCGCGGATCTGTTCGGTCAGTGCCCGGTCGAGGGCGGTATAGGCCTGGCCGAACGGGCTGTCGGGCAGCTGCGTCGAGATCGCCATCGCCTGCCGCCACATCTCCTTGCTGAGATAATGCAGCGAATGCTCGATGTAGATGCCGAGCAGCGTGTCGAGCGCGTCGCCGACATTGGCCGGCGGGTTGGCAACGACGCCCTGCCCGGCGTTCAGCACCTCGTTGACCTCCATCGAGACGATGGCGCCGAGGATGTCGCCCTTGTTCTGGTAGTAATTGTAGATCGTGCCGACCGACACCTCGGCCTGCGCCGCGATCGTCTCGATCTTGGCGCCTTCATAGCCGGCGTCGCGGAAAAGCGCCGCCGCCGCCTCGATGATACGACGGTGCCGGTCCGCCTTTTGCCTTGCCCGCAATCCACTCATATCGGCTATTTGCCATAAAAACAGAATTGACTCAATTTTAGAATTGGTTCAATTTTTTGCCAGATGCCAAAAAGGCAAGGGAGAACACTCGATGTCCATCAATCCAAAGACCCCGAATCCGACGACCAGGAATCCGCATTCCGTTCTGAAGAGCCATCTCCATGCCGCGTGTGCTGCGACAGCGCTGCTGCTGGCGACGGGCGGTCTCGCTCAGGCTGCTGATCTCAACGCCTTGATCTGGTGCGATCACGCCGACCCGGCGCTGCTGCAGCCCTTCGAGGAGGCCAATAGCGTCAAGGTCAATGTCAAGGAATTCGAGGGCACCGGCGCCGGCATGGCGATTGTCGAACAGTCGCAGCCCGGCGACTGGGATGTGATGGTGATCGACAGCATCGACATACCGCGCGGCGTTGAAAAGGGCCTGTTCGAGCCTCTGCCGGAAGACAAGCTGCCCTTCGCCGACCTCTTTCCGCAGGTGAAGATGGACAGCTCCACCGTGGTCGACGGCAAGCGCTACGGCATCACCGAAAAATTCGGCTACAACACGATCGGCTACAACAAGACCAAGGTCGATCCGGCCGACATGCAGTCGATGGCCGCGCTGACCGGCGACAAGTATAAGGGCAAGATCGCCATCTACGACTATTACCTGCCGGTCATCGGCATGGCAGCACTGGCGATCGGCAAGAAGACCGCCGAGCTGACCGAAGCCGACCTTCCTGCCATCAAGGAAGAGCTGCTCAAGATGAAAGCCAATGCCAAGCTGGTCGGCGAAGTGACCGCCAGCCAGACGGCGCTGGCGACCGGCGAGGTCGATATTCTGGTCGGCGGTGGCGAGTGGGTGACGGCCGGGCTGGCCAAGGAGAACCCTGCCCTCGATTTCTCGATTCCGAAAGAAGGCGCTGTGCTGTGGTCGCAGTCGCTGGCCATGTTCAAAGATTCCAAAAACAAGGACATGGCGCTGAAATTCATCCAGTACATTATGAGCCCTGAAGGCCAGGCGCGGCTTGCCACCTCTGCCTGCTATTGGGGCATGCCGGCGAATGCCAAGGCGGCGCTGAGCGACGAGCAGAAGAAGATCCTGCGCTTCGACGAGCAGCCGGATTTCCTCGCCCGCGCCCAGTCCTATCCGGCGCCGAACGCCGATCTCGACAAGAAGATGCAGGACGTCTGGACCGAAATGCTGCAGGCGCAGTGACCGGTCGCCGGTCGTGAGTGCTGCCACAAACAGCGGGCGTGCCCTGCCCCGGGCCCTGCCCTGGGCGCTGGTCACGCCGGCGCTCGGCTGGACGCTGCTGTTCTTCGTCCTGCCTTTCCTGGCTATGGGGTTTTCCAGCCTGACTGCGCATGACGGCGGTGGCTTTACGCTCGCCAACTACAGCCAGTTCTTTGCCAATCCGGCCTATTGGCAGGCGATGGTGAACTCGCTGCAGGTCACCGCTATCGTCACAGTGGTTTCGGTGCTGCTCGCCTACCCCTTCGCCTGGATCCTGGCCGAACAGGTGCCGGAGCGCTGGCAGCGGCTGGCGCTGATGCTGGCAGTGCTGCCGTTCTGGACCTCCTATGTCGTGCGTTCCTACTCCTGGCTGCTGGTGCTGGCGCAGAACGGCGTGATCAACCGCGCGTTGACCGGCTCCGGCCTGTTCAGCGAGCCGGTGCAGCTGGCCAACACACGGCTGGCCACAATCATCGGCTTCGTCCATTTCTTCGTCATGCTTTTGACGTTGACGATCTTCGCCAATCTGAAGCAGCTCAGCCCCAGCTACCGCAAGGCCGCCGCCGATCTCGGCGCCGGGCCGGTGCGCACGTTCCTACATATCGTGTTGCCGCTGACCTTGCCCGGCATCATGGTCGGCGCCTTCCTCACTTTCGTGCTGTGCATCGGCGACTACATCACGCCGCAGATCCTCGGCGGCAACAACGAGCTCTTGATGCCGCAACTCGTCATGATGCAGATCGGCCGGCGCGGCGACTTTCCGCTCGCCTCGGCGCTGTCGATCATCCTGATGGCGGTCGTCACTGTCGCTTACCTCGCCTGCGCCCGCTGGCTGAAGATTGAGCGGGCCTGAGATGCGCGCTCTCGTCCGCATCGCCTCCTGGATCTACGCCATAGCCATCTATGGCTTCATCTTCCTGCCGGTGGTCGTGCTGGTGCTGTTTTCGCTGCAGGCGACGTCGTTTCCGATCCCGCCCTTCACCGGGCCGTCGCTGCGCTGGTACGACGCCGTGCTCGCCGACACGCGGCTGACCTCGGCGCTGGTCAATTCGCTTCTAGTGGCCGCCCTCTCCTCAGCTGCCGCCGTTACGCTGGGTTTCCTCTCCGCCTGGGGCTTTGCACGTTTCGCCTTGCCGGGCTCGGCCCTGCTGCGCGGACTGATCACGCTGCCGCTGACAGTGAGCTATCTCATCATCGGCATGGGGCTGCTGGTGCTGTTCAACTGGGCCGGCGTGCCAAAATCGCTGCTTGCCGCCGGCATCGGCCATGTCGTGATCAACCTGCCGCTCTGCTTTGCCATCATCTACAGCCAGATGGGCGACCATCAGATCAACATCGAACGCGCCGCGCGCGACCTCGGCGCGCCCGAGTGGAAGGTGCTGCTGCTGATCACCGTGCCTGTCATGGCGCCGGCGATCTTCGCCGGGTTCTTCCTGTCGATGACCTTCTCCTGGGACGAGTTCGTGATCTCGTTCCTGCTGACGCGCTTCGACACGACGCTGCCGGTCGAGATCTGGAACCTCCTCCGCTCAGGCCTCAATCCCAAGACCAACGCGGTCGGTTCGCTGGTCTTCGCCGTCTCCATCGTGCTGGTGGTATTGTTCGAACTGATGCTGTTGCGGAGGAAGCCGGCATGACCGCGCCTTTGGTCGATATAAGCTCCGTCTCGCATCGCTTCGGCCAGCAGACCGTGCTGAAGAACGTGTCGCTGCAAATCGAGCCGGGCAGCTACACCATCCTGCTCGGGCCGTCGGGCTCCGGCAAGACGACGCTTTTGTCCATTCTCGGCGGTTTCGTCACACCGAGCGAAGGCAAGGTGCTGATCCGCGGCGAGGACTGCACGTCCGTGCCGCCGGCGAAGCGCCCAACGACCACGGTGTTCCAGGACTATGCGCTGTTTCCGCATATGAGCGTCGGCGGCAATGTCGGCTTCGGCCTGCGCATGCAAGGCGTCGATGCCGCGACACGGGCCGCGCGGGCGCGCGAGGCGCTGGCACTGGTCGGTCTTGCGACTGCTTTCGACAAGAAGCCGCACCAATTGTCCGGAGGCCAGCGGCAGCGCGTCGCGCTGGCGCGAGCGCTGGTCATCGAGCCGGCGGTGCTGCTGCTCGACGAGCCGCTCGGCGCGCTCGATCTCAAATTGCGTCGGCAGATGCAGGATGAGCTAAAAGCAATCCAGAAACGCGTCGGCACCGCCTTCATCCATGTCACCCATGACCAGGAGGAAGCGATGGCGCTGGCCGACCATTGCGTGGTGATGAACGATGGGCGCATCGAGGACGAAGGGCCGCCTGAGCGCGTCTATGCGCGGCCGGCGACGCGCTTTTCTGCCACCTTCATGGGCGAAAGCACGCTGATATCGGGAACGGTGACGAAGGCGAAGGACGGAACAATCACTGTCGCGACGCAGACTGGATCGTTCTCGCTGCCCGGCACATTGCCGGCCGGCGCGGCTGTCGCCCTCGCCATTCGTCCGGAGCATCTTGTCCTCGGCGCGGCCAGCGGCGCTATAAGGCTCGGCACAGCCAAGGTGAGCGACGTGGTGTTTCAAGGCAGCTTCAAGCGCGTGCTTGCTGTCTCCGAGAAAGACCCGGCGCTGCACTTCATCGCCAGGGTTCCCGCCGCTGCGGCCGTCCGGCCGGGCGACATCGTTGCGGTTTCGTGCGACGTTGGCGATGTCATCCTTCTGGCGGGCTGAGCCATGGGCACGCTTCCGGTCATCGACGCTCCGAATTGGTATGAAACCATCCGCATGGGCGATGGCGTGACGCTGATCCACGAGCCGTGGATCAAGCCGTTCTTCCGCTGCAACATCTGGCATGTGCGCGGTCGCGACCGTGATCTTCTGTTCGACACCGGCCTCGGCCATTTCAGCCTGCGGCGCCATGTGCCGCTGGTGACGGAGCGAAAGCTCACCTGCGTGGCGAGCCACACGCATTTCGACCATATCGGCTGCCATCACGAATTTCCGGACCGCTGCGTGCATCTCGCCGAGGCGGAAATCCTGGCCGACCCGCGCAACGAATGGACGGTCGCCGACCGTTATGCCACCGACGAGATGTTCGATGGCATGCCAGAGGGTTGGGACACGGCGCGCTACCATATCCTGCCGGCGCCGGCCGGCCGTCTGCTCGAACAAGGCGATGTCGTCGATCTCGGCGACCGTGCCTTCGAGGTGATCCACACGCCGGGTCATTCGCCCGGCGGCATCGCGCTCTACGAGCAGAAGACTGGCATCCTGCTTTCCGGCGACATCATCTATGACGGCCCGCTGATCGACGATGTCTATCATTCAGCCGTCGACGACTATGTCGAGACGCTGTTACGGATGCGCGAGCTCGATATCGCAGTCGTGCATGGCGGCCATTTCCCGAGCTTCGGCAAGGTGCGCTATCGCCAGCTTATCGAGGAGTATCTCGCACAAAAGCGGCAGGCCGGCTGCCATCTGCTGCAGCCGCGATAGGCACCGGCCTCACGTATCGCGTGAGGTGCATGGCGAATTCACAGCGCCCTTTGCGGGCACGGCGTGCCGGCGGCATCGCCGCAGCGTGAAGCCGTGGGTTGGGGTCTCAAACTCGTCTCTTCGGACTGGCGCACCAGTTGGGCAAAGGCAAGAGCAAAACTTCCCAGCATCAGGACGATGATGATCAGGCGTGTTACCGGCAATAGATTGATCCGACTGGCTGGCCCCCACGCCGCCCATCCACTGCCGGCTAACATGATCGATCCGGCTTTACGAGAGTTTAATCCCCGTCTTAACCATCACATTCGCTTGTCACTCGACACGATGCGCGAGCGCCTGGCCGGCGCGCTTCCCGGCACTGTGTAGAGGGCAGCACACGCCTGCCTTTGCAGATTTGCCCGCCCATGCTAACCCGGCGCTGGCGCGGCCCTAGCAACCGGTCGCCATTGGGGAGCCATGAGCAAAGCCGCCAACCGTTTCGCCTTCGTCTCGTCCGGCACCGCTGACGCCAATGCGGCGCTGGAAAGCCTGTCGGTGCGCTATGGCCAGGCATCCATCGAGGATGCCGAGATTGTCGTCGCCCTGGGTGGCGACGGCTTCCTGTTGCAGACCTTGCGCGACACGATGAGCACAGGAAAAAAGGTCTACGGCATGAACCGTGGCACCATCGGCTTCCTGATGAACGAATACCGCGCCAGCGGTTTGACGGGGCGCATCGCGGCGGCCGTTGCCGAAACGATCCGCCCGCTGGAGATGCAGGCGGTGACGGCAGAGGGCGAAACGATTTCGGCCTTGGCGATCAATGAGGTTGCGCTATGGCGCCAATCCTACCAGACGGCCAAGATCCGTATCACCGTGGACGAGCAAGTGCGGCTGGAGGAATTGAACTGTGACGGTGTGATGATCGCGACGCCGGCCGGCTCGACCGCCTACAATCTGTCCGCGCACGGGCCGATCCTGCCGCTCGACGCACCGCTGCTGGCGCTGACCCCGGTCAGTCCGTTCCGCCCGCGCCGCTGGCGCGGCGCGCTGCTCTCCAACAAGGCGGTCGTGCGCTTTGAAATTCTGGAGCCGGAAAAACGGCCGGTGAATGCCGCCGCCGACCACACCGAGGTCAAGGGGGTGACCACGGTCACGGTCAGGGAATCACCGACGGCGACCGCGACGCTGCTGTTCGATCCCAACCATTCGTGGAATGAGCGCATTCTCGCCGAACAGTTCCGTTACTGAGCCGGTACAGCGACCGACAGCTCGATTAAGCATCGCGATTAAGGTTACGACTTCACAATCATGCCGTTCCCCGCCCGTTTCTGTTGACAAATCGTGGGCTTGCGCCTACCTGCAATACCAATCTTGCAGGCGCGCGGCGCTTGCCGCGACTGCTTACGTTGCGCCCCCGAACCAGCCAAAGACAGCCAAACTTGTCCTCAGACGCCCAGATCGCTCAAGAAGCGTTGACCTTCGCAGACCTCGGCCTGTCGCCGAAGGTCCTTTCCGCAGTCACCGATGCCGGCTACACCGAGCCGACGCCGATCCAGGCTGGCGCCATTCCGCACGCCTTGCTCGGCAAGGATGTGTTGGGCATCGCCCAGACCGGCACCGGCAAGACCGCCTCGTTCGTGCTGCCGATGCTCACCCGGCTTGAAAAGGGCCGGGCACGCGCCCGCATGCCGCGCACACTAATCCTCGAGCCGACGCGCGAGCTTGCCGCGCAGGTCGAGGAAAACTTCGTCAAATACGGCAAGAACCACAAGCTCAACATCGCGCTGTTGATCGGCGGGGTGTCCTTCGACGAGCAGGACAAGAAGCTGGAGCGCGGCGCCGACGTGCTGATCGCGACGCCCGGCCGCCTGCTCGACCACCGCGAGCGCGGAAAGCTTCTGCTCAACGGCGTCGAGATCCTCGTCATCGACGAGGCCGACCGCATGCTCGACATGGGCTTCATTCCCGACATCGAGCGCATCTGCGAAATGATCCCGTTCACGAGGCAGACGCTGTTCTTCTCGGCGACGATGCCGCCTGAGATCACCAAGCTCACCGAGAAATTCCTGCACGCCCCGGTGCGCGTCGAGGTTTCGAAGGCCGCGTCGGCCGCCACCAATATCATCCAGCGGCTGGTGAAATCCGGTTCGAAACCCTGGGATAAGCGCGAGACGCTGCGCAATCTGATAAAGGCCGAGGACGCCGAGCTGAAGAACGCCATCATCTTCTGCAACCGTAAGGTCGAGGTTTCGGAGCTTTTCCGGTCGCTGCTGAAATATGATTTCGACGCCGGCGCGCTGCATGGCGACATGGACCAGCGCGCGCGCATGCAGATGCTGGCCAATTTCCGTGACGGCAAACTGCGCTACCTCGTTGCTTCGGACGTTGCCGCGCGCGGCCTCGACATTCCCGATGTCAGCCACGTCTTCAATTACGACGTGCCGATCCATGCCGAGGACTATGTCCACCGTATCGGCCGCACCGGCCGCGCCGGACGCTCGGGCAAATCCTTCACCATCGCCACCAAGTCCGACACGAAATACATCGACGCGATCGAACGGCTGATCGGCAACAAGATCGAGTGGCATGACGGCGATCTGTCGACGGTCGTCGCCAGCGAGGGTGGAGAGGACGATGCTCCCCGCCGTGGCCGCGGCGCGCCGCGCCGTGCCGGTCGTAAGGACGACGACCGCAAGGACAGGGGCGAACGCAAACCGCGCGAACGCCACGCCAGGCAAAGCGAAGATGCAGCACCGGATACGACGGGCGAGCCAGTGATGGCCGAGACCGCAGTCACCGATGCCGGTGAGCGGCGCGCGCGCAAGGAAACGATCCGCTCGGAAAATACCGAGCGCCAAGCCTCCCCCGAACGCCACGCTTCACCCGAACGCCAGGCTTCACCCGAGCGTAAGGCTTCGCCCGATCGCAATCGCAACGAACAGCGTGCGCCGGAACGTGGCGACACCAGGCCGCAGCGCGACGGCAACCGCCCTGCCCGCAATCGCCAGGAAGATAATGATGCGACCGTTGGCTTCGGCGACGACATGCCCGCCTTCATGCGCATCGTGGCCAAGGTGTGATCACAGCAGAAATTCTCAAATGCCAACGAAAACGGCCCTTTGCGGGGCCGTTTTCATGTCTGATATTTGCTTTGTTCAGGTTGGCGGCGCGAAAGCTGGATCTCAGCGTGTCGGTTCTGGTCTAGAGCGGTTCAGCTTTTGATAGAATCGCCGAGCCGCTCTAAGTATTTGTTCTTACGCAATTCCGGACGGAAAACCGCTACGCACTTTTCCTGGAATTGCTCTAGGCGGGGTCGACGGCCGCCATGACCACGAGGCCGTCGACCGCGCCGCGTTGTCTTGTCTGATCCGGTGGCTACAGATTTTTAAATTCCAGGCGGGACGGCAACATATCCAGAAACGTGCGAACTTTGGCTGAAGATGATCTGCCTTCCGGCCATACGGCGTGCATCGGCACCGGCACCGGCTCGAAGTCGCTTAAAACCACCTCTAGGCGGCCATCATCCACCAAATGCCTTATCTGCCAAAGGGGCGAGTAGCCCAAACCCAATCCGTGAACTGCGGCCGCATAGATCGGTGCCATCAAATTGGATCGAAAACTGCCAGCCACTTTCACCGCCCGAGGTTTCCCCTCGATCTGAAACATCCATTCACCTGGACGCTGGTCGGAGGTTCGAACAATGCAACTGTGCTTGCTCAGTTCAAACGGATGCGCTGGTCGGCCACGGCGTTCAAAGTAGGAAGGCGAGCCGAACACGACGCGCCGCAACGCGCCCAAGCGTCTGGCTCGCAAGCTGGAATCCGGCAAATTGCCGATCCGTATTGCCAGATCGAGGCCCTCGGCATCAAGGTCGACAAATCCGTCGGCGAGTTGGAGGTCAACCTCGACCTGAGGATGCATGCGCATGTAGTCGGCAATGACAGGTATTACGAAATCCGGGCCGAACAGAACTGGCGCGCCCACGCGCAAGATGCCCGATGGTTCCGATCGTTGGTTGGCGGCTTGGAGTCTTGCGTCGTTTATTTCGTCGATGGCGGGTTTGATGCGGTGGAAAAACGCCGCCCCAGCTTCGCTTGGTGTCGAACGGCGCGTCGTTCTCTGTACAAGCTCGACCCCGACGGATTCCTCCAGCGTCGCCAAAGACCGGCTGATCGATTGCAGTGAGCGGTTCAGCCGGCGTGCGGCGGCCGTCAAACTTCCGTGCTCGACGACTGCCATGAAAGCTTCAAAATCGTCTATCCGGCTCATGACATCTCCGTTTCTCTCGAAAATCGAGAGAAACTATCGCAAAGCCAAATAATTGTAACGCTGTTCGCGACGTTTTATTTCCCTGGAAGAAATCCCGAAAGGGCAGGTTTCATCGAAGGGAATTGTCATGCGAGCACCCGATCCAACCGTCCTGGTCGTGGGCGCAACAGGCCGATTTGCCGGATTTGTCGTGCCTGAGCTTATCCGCCGCAATGCCACTGTTCGAGCACTCATTCGCGACCCTGCGAACGCCGAAAAGGCCCGGAGGCTCGGGGCATCCGAGGTCGTGACCGGCAATTTGCGCAACCCTCAGAGCCTCGGAAATGCCGTCGAGGGCGTCGACGGCGTCTTCCACATCGGACCGGCCTTTGCCCCCGACGAAACAGCCATGGGTGTTGCCATGGTCGAGGCCGCTGGACGAGCGGGCGTTCGAAAATTCGTCTTCTCGTCGGTGATCCAGCCGACCAATACGAGGCTAAAAAACCATGCGAGCAAGGTGCCGGTCGAGGATGCTCTCTACTCGACGAACATGGAATACACCATTTTGCATCCTGCCAATTTCATGCAGAACATCGCAGCAGCCTGGCCGTCCATCGTTAGGGACGGCGTTTTCTCGGAACCGTTTCCAAAGACAGCAAAGCTGGCGCGTGTCGATTACCGCGATGTCGCCGAAGTGGCAGCGATCGCATTGACCGAAGCGCGGTTGTCTTATGCGACGCTTGAACTGTGCGCGGACGGTATGCATAGCCGAGAAGAGATCGTTTCAATGATGAGTGAGGAACTTGGCCGGTCCATTTCTGCTGGCGAGCCGACCGTTGGTGAGTGGGCGGCAAATACCCGTCTTCCCTACGATGACCGCCAATTGCAGCTGCTGGCTAAAGTCCATGAACACTACGCCAAATATGGTCTCGGCGGAAACAGCCTGACGTTGCGCTGCGCCTTGGGCCGCGAGCCGCGTTCGCTACGAAGCTTTATCCGAGAACTAGCCTTGCAAACGGCACAGGTCGCCTGATCGCGCCCACAAACATTTTCTGACTAGGAGATTTCCATGCAAGCATCACCGCACAAGACGTTGAAGCTGAGAAAACTGCCGCCTTCCTACAGTGCTGTGGTTATGCCGTTCGTTCTTTCAATCCTCATGACCTGCATCATCTCGGCGGTTTCGACGGCGATCGGCACCGGCTGGACGAACGGTTTCGTAGCGACCTGGTCATACGCATGGGGCGTATCATGGCTTGTTGCGTTTCCGAGCCTGCTGATTGTCCTTCCGATCGTGCGCCGGATCGTTGCGGCAATTGTCGATCAGTCGGTCCGACCCTGAAAACGAAGCGACAGGCACCGACGTTTCGTCGGTTCAGCAAAAGCAAACAAGAACGGCCCCTTGCGGGGCCGTTCTCATGTTCAATGCCGTCTTCTAATTTTGTCTTGCTCAGGTGAGCGGTGAAAGTTGTATCTCGACACGGCGGTTCTGGGCACGGCCGTCCGCCGTCGCATTGGAAGCGATTGGACGCGTCTTGCCAAAGCCGGTGACGGCGAAGCGGCGGGAATCGACGCCCTGCCCGGACAGATAGTTGGCGACCGCCAGCGCGCGGCGCTGCGACAGGTCGAAATTGTGTTGGTCGCCGCCGGTCGAGTCGGTGTGGCCGAACACGTCGACCGTGGTCTGCCGGAACTTGTTCAGCACAAGTGCGACTGAATTCAACACCTGATAGAAGCCGGGCTTCACCGCATCCTGGTCGACGTTGAAGGTGATGTCGGACGGCATGTTGAGGATGATCTGGTCGCCGGTGCGGGTGACGCTGACGCCGGAGCCCTGAAGCTGCCGGCGCAGTTCGGCCTCGTTCTGGTCCATGGTGGCGCCGATGGCGCCGCCGGCGAGCGCGCCGACGCCAGCGCCGATCAGCGCATTACGGCGATCGTTGCCGCCGGCAAGCAGGCCGAGCCCCGCACCCGCCAGCGCGCCGATGCCGGCGCCGGCCGCAGTGTTGGAAACCTTCTGCTCTCCGGTATACGGATCGGTGGTGGTGCAGGCGCTCACGAGTACAGCCGTCGCCACGGCGACGAGCACAGTCTTTTTCATTGGGTAGTCCCTCTCCAGTCCGCGGTCCCACCGACGGCGCGCCGCATCAGCCCTTCCGTCGCATCGACCCGAAAAATCATCGATTTTCGGAAGGCACGATGCATAGATTCAAAGTCTTAGAGCGTACTTTGTGCGTCCAAGTGGACGCACGTCGCTCTAATGTCTTGTAACATGAAATGCGGCGAAAAATGGAACGGGAAAGGCGGCTGCTATGGCTTTTCCCGGTCAAATTCCACGGCCGCGATATTGCGCAATTTTGATCGGCTACCAGAGACTATCGGCTACCAGAGATTCTTGCCGTCGATGACGACGACCTCGACCTGATCGAGGTCGAAATCGTCGAACAGCCGCGAGTTCACGCTGATCTTCGGATTGTCGAAATCCGGCTTGCCGGTCGACCAGTCCGGCGTTTCGGTAAAGGTGCCGCAGCCGCAGGTGGCGCAGAAACCGTGTTTGATCGTTTTCGACCCCCACTGGTAGAATGAGACATTCTTGAGTGGGCTGGTGAGCTTGAATTGCGACGGGGTGTAGTAGGCCCATAACGAGCCGCGCTTCGAGCAGAAGGAACAGGTGCATTGCGTCACGGTCTGCGGCGCTTGCGAGACCTCGAATGTCGTCGCCCTGCAGTGGCAGCTTGCCTTTATGGTCATGAACGCCTTCCTCCCGATTGCCTGCCGCCCGCGCGGCAAGGCAACATAAAGTGACGCTTCTGACAACCGTCTGCAGCAGACTCGCTTGCCTGCGTCAGACGCGTGGCGCCTAAAAGGACGACGGCGGCACGAATAGGCAGATGGTCTTTCCGTCGTTGGCGCCGGCGACCGAGCACCAGTGATATTCGCCATCGGGCGAATTCTTGATCCGTGTGTCGCTGTAGGCCACGACCTCGCCTGTCCCCTTGATGACGTAGCCCTCCGGACGCTCGCTGATCGAGGTCTGCGAGACGGCGCGGCAATCATAACCCGAGCAACAGGAGAATGGGTAACTCCAGCCTTGCGGCTTCGCTGCGGTCGGCTTGGCGTCGTGCGCCAAAGCGGCCGCTGCAAATGTGATGGTGGCGGCCGTCAGAGCCACCACCGCGATGATTGAATTCAGGAGGCGGCGCGCCGTGTTGACGGCTGAGGCCGGTCGGGTCGTGAAAGCAGGCATGGGCGCAGTTCCTATCAACGAGTTCAAGCGTTTCGCTTGCCCGTTCCCGGATCGTGTCTTCCCAGTGGCCGGATCGTCAGGTCGCAGATACGCCGCGTCCGGCCATAAATGCTTTTTTCCCCCCAGCCTTCGAATGCTGGGCTGATTCCTTTGTTGGCGCAAGAAAATTGCTGTGCAAGCCGAGCGCCGACATCTGCAGCCGGAACCAGACTGCCGGGGTCGACGAGAGTGACTTCATCAACCCCGGCAGATGGGATCGCAGATAACGAGATTCAGCTCGCAGTGGTTCCGGGCTAAGCGCCGGCAGGCCGGCAGAATCTACCCCCGAAGTAGAAGTCGTTCTGAAAAATTCGATGAAAAAACAAAGCCATAAAGCGACCGCTCAATTAGGGTGAGAGCCTGTTACTGTAGCGTGATGTTCCTGCCGCTTTGGTGCGTAAGAGCTTCAGTCGATATCGGCCACCACTTCGCCGGCGCCGCCCTCGATGCGCTGCGACAGCGAGGCCTCCATGAAGTCGTCGAGGTCGCCGTCCAGCACGCTCGACGGGCTTGTGCTCTCGACGCCAGTGCGCAGATCCTTCACCAGTTGATAGGGCTGCAGAACGTAGGAGCGGATCTGGTGGCCCCAGCCGATATCGCTCTTCGACGCTTCGGTGGCGTTCGCCACCGCCTCGCGCTTCTTCAGCTCTTCCTCGTAGAGCCGCGAGCGCAGCATCTCCCAGGCCTTCGCCTTGTTCTTGTGCTGAGAGCGCTCGGCCTGGCAGGCGACCGCGATGCCGGTGGCGAGATGGGTGATGCGGACCGCCGAATCGGTGGTGTTGACGTGCTGGCCGCCCGATCCGGACGAACGATAGGTGTCGATGCGAACATCCGATTCGGAAACGTCGATCTCGATCGTATCGTCGATCACGGGATAGACCCAGACGCTGGCGAACGACGTGTGGCGGCGCGCATTGCTGTCATAGGGCGAAATACGCACGAGACGGTGGACACCGGATTCCGTCTTCAGCCAACCATAGGCATTGTGGCCCTTGATCAGCAGCGTGGCGGACTTGATGCCCGCCTCTTCGCCGTCATGCACTTCCAGCACCTCGACCTTGAAGCGGCGCCGCTCGGCCCAACGCGTGTACATGCGCAGAAGCATCGAGGCCCAGTCCTGGCTTTCGGTGCCGCCGGCGCCGGCATGGACCTCGAGATAGCTGTCGTTGGCGTCCGCCTCGCCCGAAAGCAGCGTCTCGATCTGGCGAGCCTTTGCCTCGCCGCGCATCGAGCGGATCGCCGCTTCCGCCTCGGCGACGACGCTCTCGTCGCCCTCTTCCTCGCCAAGCTCGATCAGGCCGATATTGTCTTCCAGCGCCTGGGTGAGGCCTTTGACTGCGGCGATGCCGTCCTCGAGGCCCTGGCGCTCACGCATCAGCTTCTGCGCCTCCAGCGGCTCGTTCCAGAGGCTCGAATCCTCGGCACGCACGTTCAGGTATTCAAGCCGCTTTATGGCCTGATCCCAGTCAAAGATGCCTCCTCAGCAGGGTAATCGCCTGCCTGATTTCGTCGACAATGTTCTGCGTTTCCGCGCGCATGGCTGGCTGTTCTGTCCTGTGTTGAAATGGTGCCCTATTGCTTAAACAGAGCTTGCGTTGGCGCGATACATAGGGACGGCACCGCCGCCTGTAAAGCGAAATGGGCCGGCTCGAAAGCCGGCCCAGAATGCCATATCCTATGTCAATAGAGCCCGCCGCCGCCGGACTGGATGGCCTGGTTGGCCTGTGGCGACAGCGAACCGCCGGAGGCGTTGGAGCCGTCCGCATCCATGCCGATTACCCAGTAGCTGTCGGCGGGGCCGGTGCCCGGCTTGAAGGCTTCGATAAAGGCGCCAGCGTCGCCTGGGTTGGCGCGCATGCCGGTCTTGCGATTGATGGCGATCAGCTTCATGCCTTCGGGGACCTTGAAATCGACATTGGGCGTGCCGTCCAGCGCCACGCGCATGACGTCCTTGAAGATCGGCGCGGCGAGGCCGCCGCCAGTCGCGCCCTTGCCAAGACCTTTCGGCTGATCGTAGCCCATGTAAAGCCCGACAACGAGATTGGGCGTGTAGCCGATGAACCAGGTATCCTTCTCGTCGTTTGTCGTTCCGGTCTTGCCGGCGATGTGGCGGCCGAGTTCGGCGACGGTGGCGCCGGTGCCGCGCTCGACGACGCCCTCCATCATCGAGGTGATCTGATAGGCGGTCATCGGATCGAGCACCTGCTCGGAATTGTCGACCAGTTCCGGCTCAGGCTGGTTCTGCCATTCGGCGGCGTTGCAATTTTCGCAGCCGCGTTCGTCCTGCCTGTATACCGTCTTGCCGTAGCGATCCTGGATGCGGTCGATCAGCGTCGGCTTGATCGACTTGCCGCCGTTGGCCATGATCGAATAAGCCGACACCATGCGCATCACGGTGGTCTCGCCCGAACCCAGCGCCATCGGCAGGTACGGCGCCAGACGGTCATAGACGCCGAAGCGCTCGGCATATTCCGCGACCAGCTTCATGCCCATGTCGTTGGCCAGGCGCACAGTCATCAGATTGCGCGACCTCTCGATGCCGGACCGCAAAGTCGCCGGGCCAGCTGTCCTTCCATCGTAGTTCTTCGGCGTCCAGGTCGTGTTGCCGCTCTTGATGGTGATCGGGCCGTCCATGATCACCGAAGCCGGCGTATAGCCATTGTCGAGGGCGGCCGAATAGACGATCGGCTTGAACGACGAACCCGGCTGCCGCATGGCCTGCGTGGCACGGTTGAATTCGGATTGCGCGTAGGAGAACCCGCCGACCATGGCCAGAACACGGCCGGTATGCGGATCCATGGCGATCAAGCCGCCTTCCACTTCGGGGGCCTGGCGCAGGATATAGGCTCCGTCCGTACCCTCTTTCTTCTGCACGAAGATGACGTCGCCCGGCTTCAGCACATCCGCCGGCGACTTGGCCTTGACGGTCTTGCCGTCGACTACATGACGCATGGCGAAGCTCATGTCCTCGCGGCTGACGGTGCCTTCGATGCGATCCTTGACGAGTTCGCCCGAGATCTGCCGCGTCGGCCGAAGGCCGATGGACAGGCCGCTCTCCGAGCTGTCGAGCACGACGGCGAGCGACCATTCGGGCACGTCGTCAAGTCCCTTGACTTCGCTCAAAGGCACGCCCCAGTCGCCGGATACGCTGATGGTCTTCACCGGCCCGCGATAGCCGCGCAGCGTGTCGAACTTCATCAGGCCGTTCTGCATGGCTTTGCGGGCGATGAGCTGCATCTTGGGATCGAGCGTTGTACGGACCGACAGGCCGCCCTCGTAGAGCGCATTCTCGCCGTAGCGCGCGCTGATCTGGCGACGCACTTCCTCGGTGAAGTATTCGCCGGCGAACAGATAGGTGCCGGAGCGGCGTGGCTTGACGCCGAGCGGCTCGGCCTTGGCCTTGGCGCCTTCCTCGGGCGTGACGTAGCCGTTGCCGACCATCTGGTCGATGACCCAGTTGCGGCGCTCGATGGCGCGGTCGGCATATTTGAACGGGTGATAGTTGGAGGGGCCCTTCGGCAAAGCCGCCAGGTAGGCCGCCTCCGCCACGGTGAGTTCATTCACCGCCTTGTCGAAATAGGTGAGTGCTGCGCCGGCGACGCCGTAGGCGCCAAGTCCGAAGAAAATCTCGTTAAGGTAGAGCTCGAGAATGCGATCCTTCGAATAGGCCTGCTCGATGCGGAAGGCGAGGATCATCTCCTTGATCTTGCGCTCGTAGGTCTGGTCCGAGGACAACAGGAAGTTTTTCGCCACCTGCTGGGTGATCGTCGAGGCGCCGACCTGGCGCTTGCCCGAGCCAAAATTCTGCAGATTGACCATGATTGCGCGGCCAAGGCCGGTCATATCGATGCCGGGATGATTGTAGAAATTCTTGTCCTCGGCAGACAGGAAGGCCGCCTTGACACGATCCGGCACCGCCTGGATCGGCAAATACAGGCGGCGCTCGCGCGCATATTCGGCCATCAGCGCACCATCGGACGCATGGATGCGGGTCGTCACTGGCGGTTCATACTTAGCCAGGACCTCGTAGTCGGGCAGATCCTTCGACAAATGGCTGATATAGATCGCCACGCCCGCCGCGACCAAAAGGGCCAGCGCCGTGCCGATGCCGAAGAAATAGCCAATGAGACGAATCATGCCCGCTCCAGTCCTTGGTTCGGGAATCTCCTAAACGAAGCCGCCTTTCGCGCAAGCTTTCGAGATGATCCCGACCAGTAATCGAAAACCCATGTCGCCACCATGTGGGGAAAATGCGGCAGCACGGAATTTCGGTCTCGAATCGGGGAAATAAGTACGGGGTGTTGTTGTCGTGCAACGCTGCCTCTGGTTGTGGGCGACGGCTGGCATCTCAGCCTCCGGTTCCTGCTCCGACCCTGGCTGAAGCGAACAGGGCGATGGCATTGGTTATGCTCTGGGCCGCCTTGCCGCGCCAATCGGCACTGAGCAGTTGCGCCTCATCCTTGGCGTTCGACAGATAGCCGAGCTCGACCAGCACGGAGGGGACATCCGGCGCCTTCAACACCTTGAAGCTCGCCGAACGCTGCGGATTGTTGATGAGGCCGACGCTGGTGGAAAGCTGGCCGACCAAAGTCTGGGCGAAACTCATCGAGAAACTATGCGTCTCGCGGCGAATCAGGTCGATCAGAATGTCGGTCACTTCCTTGTTATCGTCCTTGATCTCCATGCCGGCGAATTGGTCGGAAAGGTTTTCACGGTCGGCGAGCGCCTGCGCTTCGGGATCGGAAGCCTTGTCGGAGACCGTGTAGACGGTTGCGCCGCGAAGGCCCTTGACCCTGATCGTGTCAGCGTGGATCGAAATGAGCAGATCGGCCTCGTGCTGGCGAGCAATGCGCACGCGGTCGTCCAGCCGCAGGAATTGATCCGTCTCGCGCGTCATGAACACGTCGTACTTGCCGACTGCGGCAAGTCTGGCCCGCAATTCGGTGGCGAAGGCGAGCGTGACGTTCTTCTCGACCGTGCCGTTCAGACCCTCGGCGCCGCCGTCGATGCCGCCATGACCTGGATCGATGACGACGGTGAAGCGATGGCCTGGATTGGAGATCGGCCCGGTGCCGACCCTGCCGCCCTTGTCGGGGGAGATCGTCGAACCGGTGGTCAGCGCCTGATTGGCAAGGGCGGCGTCGAACTCCCGCGCGGACGCCGCCGACATGTCGATGGCGATGCGGTAGCCGTTGCCGTCTTCATTCTTGAGCACGTCGAGCCTGTCGACGGCGAACGGGCCCTTGCCGGTGAGAATCAGCCGCGACACTCCCTCGCCGAGATCGCCGTAGCGCACCCCCCTGACCAGGCCGCGCGCCTTCACATCCTTGGCATTGATGGCAAATTTCGTGCTTGGCAGGTCGACGACCAGACGGTGGGGGCCACGCAGCAGGAACCATTTGACGTCGGGCTCGCGGTCGAAATTCATGACGATGCGCATCTTGGTGGCGTCACCCGCCATTTTATAGGTCGTCGCGGTAAGCGGCGCGTCGCCAGCAAAGGAAACAGGCGAAGAAGCCAGGCAAGCGACAACCAGCAACAGCAGACAAGCGGCGTGGAAGAGACCGTCTCTGGCACGACCGCCCTTGTGCGTGAAGACTGCCAGTCCCATCTCTTTCCAGTCGCTCCGGTTTGGCGCCAGGCGCCCAATCTTACTTGTCGGAGTGTCGGCGTCTTGTCGAAATGCCGGCTAGGCCGCGAACTCGATTAACGATTGGTATCCAGAGAAGGTTAACCAAGCCTTTTCATCCAAAGGCTTAAAGCCGTGCTTCCGTTGCGGAACCGCTTTTTGCCGGCATCCGAAATCGGGGTTGCCTTCCAACCCGCCAAATCATAAAAGCGATGGTGGATCACTGCAATCCTGGAACCGTCCTTCTCCGCAGCTTCCCGCTACAGGTCAGATGAACGACGGCTCCTTTCGCTTCAGGCGAAAAAGGTATCAGGTGATCGCGACGAATTTCGCAGGTGTGAGCCCGTGGCGGGGGAAACGCCTGCGTGAGGAAAACGGCCGGGATTGTCCCGCGCCGGCTCTGTACGAGCAAACAAGCTGGTCCGGTTTTCCCGGGCTTTGGTTCAAAAAGGTTCTGCTGGTTACGATGGCTTCAAGCGCAATCATGGAAAGGTCCGCAGCAAACCGCGCCATTATGGCTGCGGGCGGCACCGCCATGGCGCTAAGGCAGCGGCCGGCGGACATTCAATTGCCCGGCACCCATGTTCATCCACACTCACAGCGGCGGGCTTTGCCCCGCAAGCTGCGGCTGACGGCTGCCGGGGGGAAACGAAATAATGCCCAACAAGATGCTGATAGACGCCTCCCACCCGGAGGAAACACGCGTTGTCGTCGTTCGCGGTAACCGTATTGAAGAATTCGACTTTGAATCCCAGGACAAGAAGCAGCTCAAAGGAAATATCTACCTCGCCCGCGTAACCCGCGTCGAACCCTCGCTTCAGGCAGCCTTTGTCGAATATGGCGGCAACCGTCACGGTTTCCTCGCCTTCAGTGAAATTCATCCCGACTACTACCAGATTCCGGTCGCCGACCGTCAGGCGCTGCTGCGCGCGGAAGCGCAGGAGGCTGAAGACGAGGACGATGAGGACGGCGAAGGCGACGACCGCCAGAGCCGCGATCGCGGCCGGCGCGGGCGCCGGCGCGGTGGCAAGAGCCGCGACCGAGGCGAGCACAAGCGTGATGCAGGTGCGGCCGATTCCGACGATTCTGTCGATTCCCCCGTTTCTGCCGATTCCAGCGAGAACGGCTCCAATGAGAGTGGCGAGGATGCGGTCGCAGAGACCGTCGATGCCGTTTCCGAAAATGTGGAGACGGCGCCCGAGACTTCGGAACATCGCGAGGATGTCGCCAGTCATGAGACGAGTCATGATGAGACGAGTCGTAATGAGACTGGGCCTTCCGAAGGCGGACCCAATTCCATTGCCGCCAGCATCGAAGCGGATGTGATTTCCGAAGCCATGCCGCAGGCGGAGTCGGCCGGAGAAGCCACGTCCACCGACAATGATCGCGGCATGCTGGAAGAGGTGCACTCTACGCATTCGGATGATCATGAGGTCGAATCGGTCGGCGCCGAGGATGCGCTGGAAGAAGCGCGCAATCGCCGCAAGCCGGTGCGCCGGCAGTACAAGATCCAGGAAGTGATCAAGCGCCGGCAGATCCTTCTGGTGCAGGTCGTGAAGGAAGAGCGCGGCAACAAGGGCGCGGCGCTCACCACCTATCTGTCGCTTGCCGGCCGCTATTCGGTGCTGATGCCGAACACGGCGCGCGGCGGCGGCATCTCGCGCAAGATCACCAACGCACAGGACCGCAAGCGACTAAAGGAGGTCGTCGCCGATCTCGAAGTGCCGCAGGGCATGGGCGTCATCCTGCGCACGGCCGGCGAAAGCCGCACCAAGGCCGAGATCAAGCGCGACTACGAATATCTGATGCGGCTTTGGGAAAACGTCCGCAATCTGACGCTGCAGTCCACGGCCCCTGCCCTGGTCTACGAAGAAGGCAGCCTGATCAAGCGCTCGGTGCGCGACCTCTACAACAAGGACATCGACGAGATCCAGGTCTCCGGCGAAGAGGGCTATCGCGAGGCCAAGGACTTCATGCGCATGCTGATGCCGAGCCACGCCAAGGTCGTGCAGCCGTTCCGCGACACGACGCCGATCTTCGTGCGCAATGGCATCGAAGCGCAGCTCGACCGCATGCTGCAGCCGCAGGTGACGCTGAAGAGCGGCGGCTACATCATCATCAACCAGACCGAAGCGCTGGTCGCCATTGACGTCAATTCGGGCCGCTCGACCAAGGAGCACTCGATCGAGGACACGGCGCTTCACACCAACCTGGAAGCGGCCGAGGAAGTCGCACGGCAGCTGAGGCTGCGCGATCTCGCCGGCCTGATCGTCATCGACTTCATCGACATGGAGGAGAACCGCAACAACCGCTCCGTCGAGAAGCGGCTGAAGGATCACCTCAAGAACGATCGCGCCCGCATCCAGGTCGGCCGCATCTCGCATTTCGGCCTGATGGAGATGTCGCGCCAGCGCATCCGTGCCAGCGTGCTGGAATCGACGATGAAGCCGTGTCCGCATTGCGGCGGCACCGGCCATGTCAGGTCCGATTCGTCTGTCGCGCTGATGGTGGTGCGAGCGATCGAGGAATTCCTGCTCAAGGATTCGCGCAGCCACATCACGGTGCGGACGCCGGCCGCAACCGCGCTCTATGTGCTCAACCACAAGCGCGGCACGCTGGTGGAACTCGAAAGCCGCTTCGGCCTGACCATCACCGTCGAAGCCGACGACACGGTTGGCGCCCAGCATTATGCGATCTTCCGCGGCGCGCTGGCGGAAAAGCCTGAAGGCTTCGTCGAGGTGCGCACCTTGCCCGCCTATGTCGAGCCGGAAGAGCCCGCGGACGAAATCGTCATCGAGGAGGCTGAGGACGAGGCTGTTGCACCGGCCGAGCAACCGCGCCAGGCCCAGCAGCCGCAGCAGCCAAGGCTCGCCGAGGATGGCGAAGGCCGCGACCGCAAGCGTCGCAAGCGCCGCAGACGGCGCGGCGGCAAGGATCGCGACCGCGAGCATGGCGCCCCCGTGGAAGGCGCGTCCCTCTCGGCCACTGCCGATGGCGTCTCCGAAGCCTCAAACGATGAAGGCGCCGAAGCAGACCAAGAGGCGCAGGTCGGCGTTACCGAGGCGGTGGACGCGTCGGATGACGGTCAGGGCAAGAAGCGCCGGCGTGGCAAGCGCGGCGGCAAGCGCAATCGCCGTGAAGACGGCGAAGGCGAGGTCGATGTAGGCACTGCCGAGGCGGCTGACAGTCCCGAAGGCGACGTCTTGGAGTCCGTCTCCAGCGAGCCGGTAGCAGCAACGCCGGTCGAAGAGCCTGCGGACCTTGCTCCGGCCAACGACGACACGCCGAGCGCCGAGAAGCCGAAGAAGCCGCGCCGCGCCGCCAAGCCGAAGAAGGCTGCAGCAGACGCCGTCGCCGAGACACCGGTTGCCGAGCCGGAAGCCTCCGCCGAGGCTCCGGCGCCTGTTTCGGAGGAAACAGCCGTGGCCGCCATCGACGAAAAGCCGAAGGCCCGCCCATCGCGACGCAAGCCGGCACCGGTTGATGCTCCGGTTGAGCCGATCGTGTCCTCGACTGTTGCCGACGAGGCAAAGACCGAGGACAAGCCGAAGCGTGCCGGCTGGTGGCAGAAGAAAGGTTTTTTCTAAGCCTTTCAGTTGCTTAGACTGATCTTCTGACAAAAAATCCCGCGCCATCCAAAGACGGCGCGGGATTTTTCTTGCCTGAGATCCCAACGCTATGGCGCGAAGATCGACCAGTTCATCATCTTCGCCAGCCTTTCCAGCGCGATCGATCCCAGCCTGGAATTGCCGTTGGCGTTGAGGCCGGGCGACCAGACGGCGAGCGACGCCACACCAGGAACGACCCCCAATATGCCGCCGCCTACGCCGCTCTTGCCCGGGATGCCGACGCGAAAGGCGAAATCGCCGGAGCCGTCATAATGACCGCAAGTCAGCATCATCGCGCCAATGCGGCGCGCGCGCTCGGCCGACACCACGGAATGGCCGGTCGCCGGGTTCTTGCCGCCATTGGCGAGGAAGCGGCCGGCCAAAGCCAGTTGCCGGCAGCTCATGGCGATGGCGCAATGGTGGAAATAGACGCCCAGCGCCAGGTCCGGCGCGTGGTTGAGATTGCCGAAGGATTTCATGTAATTGGCAAGCGCCAAATTGCGAAAACCAGTGGCGCGTTCCGAAGCCGCGACTTCGCGGTCGATGATGATGGTCTCGTCGTCGGCCAGGAACTGGATGAAGCGCAGGATCTCGCCGATCGCCTCGCGCGGCTGGTGGCCGGCGAGCAGAATGTCGGAAATGACGATGGCGCCGGCATTGATGAACGGATTGCGCGGAATGCCGTTCTCATGCTCGAGCTGGACGATCGAGTTGAACGGGTTGCCCGAAGGCTCGCGCCCGACACGCTGCCACAGCGCGTCGCCGACATTGCCGAGCGCCAATGTCAGCGTGAACACCTTCGAAATGCTCTGGATTGAAAACGGCTCATCGGCGTCGCCCGCCATCAGCACGCGACCGTCATTGGTCACGGCGGCAATGCCGAACTTCTTCGGATCGACCTTGCCGAGTTGCGGAATGTAGGTCGCGACATCGCCGCGATCCGTGCGCTCCGCCATTTCGGCGGCAACTTCGGTCAAAGCTTGTTCAAGGTCCGGCATTCGCGCTACTTCAGCCAGCGTTCGATGCGCGCCATCGCCTCGACCATCTCGTCGTGGCTGCCGGCATAGGAAAAGCGCATGGTTCGATGGCCTTGCAGCGGATCGAAATCGCGGCCGGGCGTCGCCGCAACATGCGCCTCGGCCAGCATCCTGCGCGCGAAGGCCATGCTGTCGTTGGTGTGCCTGGTGACATCGCAGAAGGCGTAGAAGGCGCCATCCATCGGTGCCGCCAGCGCAAAGCCGAGTTCGGGCAGGCGTTTCATCAAAAGCTCGCGATTCCAGGCGTAGCGCGCCTTCACCGCTTCCAATTCCCCAGTCGCCTTGAATGCCTCGATCGCGGCGATCTGGGACAGTTCCGGCGGCGAGATGTAAAGGCTCTGGGCGATGCGCTCGACCGGCCGCACCAATTGTTCCGGCAGCACCATCCAGCCGATGCGCCAACCGGTCATGCAGTAATATTTCGAGAAGGAATTGATCACCGTCATGTCACGGCCGTAGGCAAGCGCCGTGGTGTCCGGCGCAGCATAAGCCAGCCGGTGATAGATCTCGTCGGAGATCACGGCAATGCCGAGCTCTTCCGCCGTCGTCACCAGAGCCGACAGCTCGTCGGCGGGGATAATCGCGCCGGTCGGATTGGCCGGGCTGGCGAACAACACGCCCTTCAGCTTCTTTTCGCGATGCGCGGCCTTCAGGTGTTCAGCGTGGAGATAGGCATCACCGTCGAGCTCGATCTCGACGATCTCGATGCCGAGCGCGGCCATGATGTTGCGATAGGCCGGATAGCCGGGTGCGGCGATGGCGACACGATCACCTGGATCGAACATCGCCAGAAAGGCCAGATTGAAGGCGGCCGACGATCCGGTGGTGACGGCGATCCGGCCGGGCGAGACGTCAAACCCGTAGTGGTCCGCATAGTGCTGCGCGATTGCCTCGCGCAGGCCCGCAAGACCCAATGCGTCGGTGTAGCCGATACGCCCCATCTTCAATGCGTTCGCCGCCGCTTCCCTGACCCCGGCCGGCGCCGGGTCGGACGGCTGGCCAACGGCCATGGAAACAACCGGAACGCCCTTAGCCTTCAGCCGATTCGCTTCCGCCAGAATGTCCATGGCGTGGAACGGCTCGACTTCGCCGCGACGCGAAAGCGATACAACCATTTGACCTCATTCCTTGTCGGCCCTCGGGTCGGCCCCTGCCGGCTGCCGGCGCCGAGCTTTGGCGTCCCGCGCCGCACAAATGCCCGATTGATGTGAGGA
This sequence comes from Mesorhizobium sp. M6A.T.Cr.TU.014.01.1.1, assembly GCF_004022765.1. Taxonomy (NCBI): domain Bacteria; kingdom Pseudomonadati; phylum Pseudomonadota; class Alphaproteobacteria; order Hyphomicrobiales; family Phyllobacteriaceae; genus Mesorhizobium; species Mesorhizobium sp. M6A.T.Cr.TU.014.01.1.1. The sequence goes on along the minus strand of NZ_RZPG01000002.1, from coordinate 59,523 downwards.
TCACAAGTTCAGTAAAGTTTCAGTGCCGACTTTTCATCTTTCGCCCGCTCGTCTACCAGTGGACCTGCCATGTTGAATCGACCCAAATCGACGATTGCCAGGGCAGCGCGCGTCTTCGCGACGCTTTCGCTTGCCGCGACGGTCGCCGTGACCAGCACGGTCAGCGCCTTCGCGCAAAACGTGCCGGTGGTGCGCGATGCCGAGATCGAGGCGCTGGTGCGTGACTATGCGCGGCCGATCTTCAGGGCGGCGGGCCTGCCGGAAGACGGCGTCGACATCGTGCTGGTCAACGACCAGAGTTTCAACGCTTTCGTTGCCGGATCTCGTCTGTTCATCAACACCGGTGCCCTGATGTCGGCGGAGACGCCCAACGAGATCATCGGCGTCATCGCCCATGAAGCCGGTCACATTGCCGGCGGGCACCAGCAGAAATTGCGCAACCAGCTCGAACGCGCCAAGACGATGGCCATCATCGCGACGCTGCTTGGCGCCGGTGCCGTCGTCGCCGGCGCCACCACCAAAAGCCGGGGCCTCGCCGGCGCCGGCATGGGGGTTGCGGCTGGCGGCGGCGAGATGGCGCAGCGCAGCATCCTCGCCTATCAGCGCACCGAGGAGATGACCGCCGACCGCTCGGCGATAACCTATCTCAATGCCACCGGCCAGTCCGGCATGGGCATGCTGAAAACCTTCGACCGCTTCCAGAGCGCGCTCTCGCTGTCGGGGGCGCAGGTCGATCCCTACCGGATCAGCCATCCGCTGCCGCGGGAACGCATCGCCAATCTCGAAGTGCTGGTTAAGCAGAGCCCCTATGTCGACAAGGTCGATCCGCCGGCACTGCAGCAGCGGCACGACATGACGCGCATCAAGATCGCCGCCTACATGGAAGGCCAGGCTGCCGCATCGCGGCTGATGCGCAAAAACCCGGGCAGCCTCGCCTCGCAATATGGCGACGCGCAGACGGCCTATCTCTATGGCAATCTGGCCAAAGCGCTTGCCAAGACCAACGCACTGATCAAGGCACAGCCGAAAAACCCCTATTTCCAGGAATTGCGTGGCGACGTCCTGATGAAGGCGAACAAGCCGAGGGACGCGGCGGAAGCCTATGCCAAGGCGGTCAGCCTCGATCCAGCCAGGTCCGGGCTGCTGCCGGTCTCCTACGGCCAGGCGCTGATGGCCGTCGGCACGCCCGATTCCCTGGAGAAAGCGGTGGTGCAGATCAACAAAGGCCTCGGGCGCGACCGGGAAAACGCGGTCGGGTATCGCTATCTGGCGCAGGCTTATGGCGAGCTCGGCAAAATCCCGGCCGCCGACCTTGCGACCGCCGAAGGTCATTTCTATTCCGGCGCCTATAAGGATGCCAAGATCTTCGCAATGCGCGCGCAGATGAAAATGAAGCGCGGCGAGCCGGGCTGGATCCGCGCGCAGGACATCATAAACTACGCACCATCAGGCAAGAAAAAGTGAACCATCCGGCCGTGCGCGGCGACATATAGTCGGACCAATTGGGGCCGGAAACCAGGCAAGAGGATCGAGGACCATGAACAAGGCAATTCTGCTGGGCACCACGGGAGTGGCGGTCGCTCTCGCCATGCTGGGTTTCGGGTTCGTGACCGGAAGTCCGCAAGCGGCAAAGGCCGATGCCGCGCAGATCGCCCAGGCGGCGTCCGCCGACACCAAGATTGACCGGGCCGAAGTCGAGGGCATCATCCGCGATTACCTCTTGAAGAACCCGGAAGTGCTGCTGGAGGCTCAGCAAGCGCTCGAGGCCAAGCAGAAGGAGGCGCAGCAGGTTGCCAGCCTCAGCGTCATCAAAAATGCCAAGGACCAGATCTTCAATTCGACCTTCGACGGCGTCGTCGGCAATCCGAACGGCAAGGTCACCATCGTCGAGTTCTACGATTACAATTGCGGCTACTGCAAACGCGCCATGGAGGACATGCAGGCACTGACGACAGCCGATCCGGACCTGCGCTTCGTGCTCAAGGAGTTCCCTATCCTGGGCCCGGATTCGCAGAAGGCGAGCGTCGTCTCGATGGCCTTCCACCTGATGATGCCGGAGAAATACGGCGAGTTCCACAACGCGCTGCTCGGCGGCCAGGGACGCGCCACCGAGGCGGCGGCCCTCAAGGTAGCGCTTTCGCTCGGCGCCGACGAAGCGGCGCTGCGCGAGAAGATGAAGGACCCGTCGATCGCCGAGGCCCTCTCCAAGACCTATGACCTTGCCAACAAGCTGGCCATCACCGGAACGCCCTCTTATGTGGTCGGCAACGAGGTGGTATTCGGGGCGCTCGGGCAGGAAGTGCTGGCGGAGAAGATCGAGGCGGCCAAGGCCGCACTCTGATCGACCGCTGGTTTTCGGCGCAAGCCGTTTTTCCACCTGTTGTGGACAGCGAAAGAACCCACTTGCGCTCTTTTCGCAGGCGTCTAAGCCCAGTATAGAGGCCCGGTGCGCCGGCTGATGCGGGCGGCGGGAAAGGTCGGCATTTTGAAAACGGTTTTCGTCCTGAACGGTCCCAACCTCAACGCGCTCGGCAAGCGCGAGCCAGGCATCTATGGCGGCAAGACGCTTGCGGCGATCGCTGACGATTGCAAGCAGGCGGGTGCGGCGCTTGGGCTCGAGATCGATTTCCGTCAGTCGAACCATGAGGGCGACCTCGTCGACTGGATACAGGAAGCCGCCGACAAGGCTGTCGGCATCGTCATCAATCCGGGCGCCTACAGCCACACCTCGATCGCCATTCACGACGCCATCCGCTCCGTCGCGCCATTGCCCGTCGCCGAAGTTCATCTTTCCAACATCCATGCGCGGGAATCATTTCGCCACGTCTCCATGGTCTCGCCGGTCGCCGTCGGCATGATCTGCGGGTTCGGGCCGCTCGGCTACACGCTGGCGCTGCAGGCGCTGGCCGCACGCCTATGACCGGCCAACAAACAGAAGGCTCGAAAATGTCGATAAAGAAGAACGGTGTTGACCAGCAGCTTATCCGCGATCTGGCGGGCATACTGAACGACACCAACCTCACCGAGATCGAGGTCGAGTTGGGCGACTTGAAGGTGCGCGTGTCGCGCCAGGCGCCGGCCGTCCATGCGGTCGCCGCACCGCAGCCCGCCTATGCGCCGCCGACAGCGCAGCCGGCGGCCGCAACCACCGCGGCAGCGGCCGAGATTTCCAAGAATGCGGTGGCCTCGCCCATGGTCGGCACCGCCTACCTGGCGCCGTCGCCCGACGCCAAGGCGTTCATCGAGGTCGGCCAGCAGGTCAAGGAAGGCCAGACGCTGCTGATCATCGAGGCGATGAAGACGATGAACCAGATCCCCTCGCCCCGTGCCGGCACGGTGACGGCGATCCTGTTCGAGGATGCGCAGCCGGTCGAATATGGCATGCCGCTCGTCGTGATCGAGTAGAGCCGGGAACAGCCGAGAAATGTTCCAGAAAATCCTCATCGCCAATCGCGGCGAAATCGCTCTGAGAGTGCTGCGCGCCTGCAAGGAGCTCGGCATCCAGACGGTGGTGGTGCATTCGACCGCCGATGCCGATGCCATGCATGTGCGGCTCGCCGACGAGAGCGTCTGCATCGGCCCGCCGCCGTCGCGCGACAGCTATCTCAACATCCACCAGATCGTCGCGGCCTGCGAGATCACCGGCGCCGACGCTGTGCATCCGGGCTATGGCTTCCTGTCGGAGAATGCCAAATTCGCCGATATCCTCGCCGCGCACAACATCACCTTCATCGGCCCGTCCGGCGATCACATCCGCATCATGGGCGACAAGATCGAGGCCAAGCGCACCGCAAAGCGTCTTGGCATTCCGGTGGTGCCCGGCTCCGACGGCGCGGTCACCGAGGAAAAGGAAGCCAAACGCATCGCCGCAGAGATCGGCTATCCCGTGATCATCAAAGCGTCGGCCGGTGGCGGCGGACGCGGCATGAAGGTGGCGCGCAGCGAAGCCGATCTTGTGGTCGCGCTGCAGACGGCGCGCTCGGAAGCCGGAGCCGCCTTTGGCGACGACGCCGTCTACATCGAGAAATATCTCGAAAAGCCGCGCCATATCGAGGTGCAAGTGTTCGGCGACGGTGCTGGCCGCGGCGTGCATTTCGGCGAACGCGACTGCTCGCTGCAGCGGCGCCACCAGAAGGTCTGGGAAGAGGCGCCCTCGCCGGCGCTCAATGCCGAGGAGCGCGCGCATATTGGCGGCGTCTGTGCCAAGGCTATCGCCGATCTCGGCTACTCCGGCGCCGGCACCATCGAATTCCTCTACGAGAACGGCGAATTCTACTTCATCGAGATGAACACCCGCCTGCAGGTCGAGCATCCGGTGACGGAGGCGATCACCGGCATCGACCTCGTGCATGAGCAGATCCGCGTCGCCTCGGGCGGCGGGCTTTCGGTGCGCCAGGAAGATATCCGCTTTCAGGGCCACGCCATCGAATGCCGCATCAATGCCGAGGATCCGCGAACCTTCACCCCGTCACCCGGCACGATCACCCATTTCCACACGCCGGGCGGCCTCGGCATCCGCGTCGATTCCGGCGTCTATTCCGGCTACAAGATCCCGCCCTATTACGACAGCCTGATCGGCAAGCTGATCGTGCACGGCCGCAACCGTGTCGAATGCATGATGCGGCTGCGGCGGGCGCTCGACGAATTTGTCGTCGACGGCATCAAGACGACACTGCCGCTGTTTCGTGATCTCGTCGGCAATGCCGATATCGCCAATGGCGAGTATGACATCCACTGGCTGGAAAAATATCTGGCCAAAGAGGATTAGGTCGTGAACTTATAGAATATAATGATGCGATGACCCGTCCCTACGCGCCAGGCTATCGCATACCGACCGACCTGTTGCTCAAGGCCTACGCCTCGGGCGTCTTCCCGATGGCCGAAAGCGCCACCGATCCCGAAGTGTTCTGGGTACGGCCGGAGACGCGCGGCATCATCCCTCTCGATGGTTTTCACACGCCCAAAAGCCTGAGGAAAGCGATCCGGAAAAACCCGTTCGACATCCGTTTCGATTTCGACTTCGAGGCGACCATCGATGGCTGCGCCGAGAGGCGCGAGGAGCGCCGGTCGACCTGGATCAATGCGCCGATCCGCGAAGCCTATGTCGAACTCCATCGGATGGGCCATTGCCACTCGGTCGAAGCCTGGCGCGAGGGTCGGCTGGTTGGCGGCCTCTATGGCGTGTCGCTCGGCCGGGTGTTCTTCGGCGAAAGCATGTTCGCCAGGGAAACGGACGCGTCGAAGGTCTGCCTGGTGCATCTGGTCGAGCGCCTGAAGGAACGGCACTTTGCGCTGCTCGACACGCAGTTCACCACCGAGCACCTCAAACGCTTCGGCGCGGTCGACGTGCCAAGGGGCAGATACGAAAAGATGCTGGCTGACGCGCTGAAGGGCGAAGCGGTCTTCTTTCCCTGACGATCCGTCCAATCAGCCTTTCGCCGGGACTTCCAACGGCGTCTGTGAATGGAACATCATCTTCCAGCCATTGACGCGATGGACATAGCCGGTGCTGACCAGCGCCGCATAAGGCTCGCCATTCTCGCGAGTGGCGTGGGCCTCATAGGTCAGCATGACGATGTCGCTACCCGGCTCGATGATGCCCTTGAGGTCGATGTCGAGATCGCGCCAGCGGTTCGGGTCCGTCGCGGTTTCGGCCAGATCGGCGTTGCTCATCGCCTGCGCCATCTGTGGGAACGCCACCAGGCATTCGGTGTCGGCATTGGCTTTGAAATAGGCTGCGTCACCGGTCCAGAACCCTTTTTCGAGTTCGAGAAGCTCGCCTTTGTTGGCCATCATCGGAACGTCCTCCGCACGTGCCCTAACGCGCGGCTGGCAGGGCAGTTCCGAAAGGACGCAGCGCTCTAGTTGGTCTTGGCCGCGTCGGGTGCCGGCACATCCGACTTCTGCTTGCAGCCCTTCAGCCAGACGTCGTAGACGGCGTGCTCGACAGCGTTGAGGCCGGGGCTCTCGGCAAACATCCAGCCTGTGAAGATGCGGCGGATCTTGCGATCCAGCGTGATCTCGTCGACCTCGACGAAGGAATCGGTCTTTGGCTCTTCGGTTTGCGGCCGCGAATAGCAGATGCGCGGCGTCACCTGCAAAGCACCGAACTGCACCGTCTCGTCGATATAGACATCGAAGGTGATGATGCGGCCGGTGATCTTGTCGATGCCGGCGAATTCGGCGACGGGATTGGTGATGCGTTGTGGTGCCGCCGGTGCCGCCGGCGCCACTGTCGCATCCGGTTCCACTGTCGCATCCGGTTCCATTGGCGCATCCGGGTCCACTGGCGCCTCAAATTCCGTCGGCGCCCCCGGGTTCACTGGCGCCTCAAATTCCGTCGGCGCCCCCGGGTCCGCTGGCACCTCCAACGTCTGCGCGGCGGCCATGCTAAAAGCGGCAAAACCGGCGGCGGCCACCGTCAGTCCGCCTATCGAGATTCGGCTGAAAATGCTCATGCAAGGGGTCCGGTGGTTTGCGCCCGGGGTGATTCTGTCGCGCCCAAGGCTAGTCGCTGCTGTCAGATCAGCAAGCAGCTAAACGCCAATTGTGGCGATAAAGGACCGATCTCCACCTTGACGAGCGGTTACGAACCCGGCGTCCAGGCGTCGTAATCGCCTGTCACCTGCGGGCGGTGCTGATTGGTAAGCACCGAGCCCTTGGGGCGATAGGCGGCGGCACTTCCGGTGAGGTTCGGCTGATGCGGCTTCTGCCAGTCGCGTGGCTTGTAATTGTCGCTCGGCGGCGCGACATCGACGCGGTGATGCATCCAGCCATGCCAGCCGGGCGGAATCATCGAGGCTTCCGAATAGTCGCGATAGATGACCCAGCGGCGGGTGCGGCCTTCCGAATCGACCCCGCCCTCGTAGTAGACGTTGCCAGCCTCGTCCTGTCCGATTTTCTTGCCATGCCGCCAGGTGTGGAAGCGCGTTCCCAGCGTCTGGCTGTTCCACCAGGTGAAAAACTGCAGAAGGAAAGTTTTCATCCAAATCCTCGCGGCGGACGCCCCATTGCCTGCTTATGGCGTCAGGTCATCGCGAAGGCAAGGGTTTGCCGCAAGAGCCGCGCAAATGGCTGTCAGAAAACCGATGTCCGTTATCGATGCGGACGCATATGGGACAGTCGATGTTTAAGGGCTTGCCTTCAATGCTCGACTGAAAGCAGTGGTGACCATACTGATCAGTTCCGTATGGATTTCGCGCCGTGTGCGGCCTCCGCCATCCATGCAAATCGGATCACCAACCTTTTCAGCTTCGGCGAGCTCAGGCGCACCAGGTTTGCATTCGGCAAACATGCTGTAATGGCTCGCATCTCCGATTGTGGAATAAGTTGCATTTGGGATGGCTTTTGCAATTTTGGCGGCCTGCGCGGTCAGAGGGATTTTCCCTGGTTGACCTAGATTTGTGAGTTCAACAGGAATTGAGATCTGCGAAAAGCTGTTGAATTCGAAGACATCGGCGGGTGCAGGATCAATCGCCATTGCAAATCTGATACGCATATCTTCATTGTTGCGGCCGGCCGATGTCAGTTCCATGGCGTGAAGATCAACGCCGCTTTGCCTGACCCATCCACAAAGAGAAGGGTTGAGCGCGTCCGTATCGCAATAGCCCGCCAAGCGTTTTGCATCGATGCGGGCACCAGCTATCGCCAAAGCTGTGCTTCCGCCCATGGAAAGCCCGAGCGTACCTACCTTGTCATGTTCGAGGTGCTCTTCGAAAAAAGGGGCTTTGTCCATCGCATTCAAGGTCTCGGTGATATCCGCAGGTCTCAGCCAAAGCTTCATCGTTTCCACCGCGGATCGGTTTGCGCCTGTATTTCCGGGATGGGTAGGGGCCGCCACAACGAACCCCTGCTTCGCCAATGGCATCGCAATCCAGCTCAAGGCTTGCGCGTTTCCTGCCAGGCCAGCGCCATGGGATAGCAATATGACAGGAAATTTTCCATCCGAGATTGGGGCATCGAGCATGGCAGGCGTTCCCACAAAAAACATGCTCTCCCCAAGCATAATCGGTTTGCCACCCGAAGATGCCGGGTACCAAACGGTCACGTCGAGATCGACCCCGCGCTCTTTGGAGAGAGCCGCAATCTGACGCACACCGACATTGTCGCTGGCGACGGCTGGCTGTTGCACCACCAACGTCGAAGACGCGACGGCCCAAAGCATAGCCAAGACATTCATCAAGAACTTCATTGTTTTCCTCTTGCGCTCGTCATCATCGTCACGCTGTCAATTCTCGTACCGGAGTTCGGATAGTTGCCGATAAGAATGAGCTTCAGCGTTCAGGCCCCAAGATTGACCGGAATTCAGGCTGGCTCGCCCTCGAACGCGATCTTGGACGTCCGAGATCGTGATCAAGGTGGTTTCGCGCGATGAATTCAGCCCCTATGTGCAGGATTACGAGGCGGCAGGTGCCCCGTTTTGCGTTTCGGGCGCCGCAGACGTTTCGCCACCGACCCGGCGATAGGCGCTGGGTGTCATGCCCGTGACGCGCAGGAACTCGCGGTTGAAGTTCGACTTCGTGCCAAAACCCGATTCCAGCATGACGACTGTCACCGGATCGCGTGTCGAGACCAGCCGTCGCTGCGCATCGCTGACCCGGTATTCATTTACGACTTGGGAAACGTTGCGGCCATGAACCCGGTTAATCGCTCCAGAAATCTGTCGCGCAGGTATTCCGGCGCGCCGTGCCACACGGTCCAGCGTCAGGTCCGGATCGCGATAAAGATGCTGTTCAGCCATCAGTGCATCAATCCGGCGTATAACGACCTTGTCCGCCTCGGAAAGATCCTCGCTGACCGGCGAAGAGTAAGAGAGTGAAGGCAGTGGCTCGAAGGTGGCGAATGCGAGACCCTCCTCTGTGGCGTTGAATTCCATTTCAGGGCGAGTGTCGTCCGCGACGGTTGCGGCGTAACCGGCGACGCTAGCCACAGAACGCTCGCAGCGGTCAGGAGCATTTGGGCCTGCCGCCCATCACCAAAAAGGAGATCAAGCGATACCGTTGCATCGACAAAGGCGGTGATAATGAGAAGAAGCGCGACCGCGACGAGCGCCTTGTGCGCGGTCCACTCGTCACTAAGCCGCACAGCCGCAAGCGCACTCGGGCCTTGCCGAGCAACTCGCAAGAGCGCGAGGCCGTATCCGAGATTGATCACGAAAAGAACAATGTCGATTGGTGCACGCCAGAAGGCGACGAGAGCCGTGACGAGGCACGCCGGCATTAAATGCGGCCACAGGTCTGAGGGTTTCGCTAGGTTCTTGCGACGAAGCTGATCGAAGGCGGCGAAGGAAAGCGCGGGCAGGACAGCGGCGAGGATTGGCTGGATGAAGCGGGCCGGATACCAACCGACGTTCCAGTTCAATCCTGACACAGTCGCCTGAATTGCGAAGGCGGCCACGAGCAGCGGAAAGAGCCCGAGCTTTCCTTGTCCCTGCCGGGTCATCCGCACGAGGATAAGGAGCAGAACAAGCGAAATGACGAACGGGAGCGGTATCGAAGGCATGTATAACCATTACCACGTAAGAGGCTTCTTCATTGCGCCGTGGGTGATGGTGGACGCCCCTAAATTTTAGATGAAATTTTGTCGCGTGAATTCGCCGCAGAAGGCGAAGATTCGCGACCAACTTTTGCGAGCGGCCGGGCATCCGCGCACGTAGCGATCTTATCATTACAAAGGCCAACGACTTTACACATCGAGGCTGAGGGCATTGCGCCGTCGGCGCTGACGCTGTTGCGGTGGGGCGGCGGTTGCTGATCTCGCGCCCGCCGGACGCATGCTTGCCAAGTTTGTTTCGTCTCCCTAAAGCTCTGCGCGCCCCGTGCGGGTACATGGTTGACTGGTCTTGAGGGAGATGAAGCTTGGCCCCAGACGCATCCGGCGCGGATCCGCGGATCAGCGCCAGCTCCATTCGCCTGCGCAAGGGCGGCGTGCCGATCGTCTGCCTCACCGCCTATACCTACCCCGTCGCGCGCTTGCTCGACGATCATGTCGACCTGCTTCTGGTCGGCGACAGCGTCGCCATGGTTCTCCATGGCCACAAGACCACGCTGGGCGCCTCGCTGGAGATGATGATCGCCCATGGACAAGCGGTGCTGCGGGGTTCAGCCAGGGCCTGCGTGGTGGTCGACATGCCGGCCGGAAGCTACGAGGCTACGCCGCGCCAAGCCGTTGCCTCGGCGCAGCGGATCGTCGACGAAACCGGTTGCCAGGCGGTCAAGCTGGAGGGCGGCGTCACAGTTGCCCGGCAGATTGCGGCGATCGTCGCTGCCGGCATTCCGGTCATGGGACATATCGGCTTGCAGCCGCAATCGGTGGAAAGCGACGGCGGCTACAGGATCAAGGGCCGGACCGAGGAGAATGTGGCCGCCCTTTATCGCGATGCGGACGCGGTCGAGAAGGCCGGCGCGTTTTCTGTGGTCATCGAAGGCACCGTCGAGACCGTCGCCGCCGACCTCACCCGGCACATTTCCATTCCAACCATCGGCATCGGCGCCAGCGGCGACTGCGACGGCCAAATCCTGGTCGTCGACGACATGGTCGGCCTGACCGTCGATCGCGTGCCGAAATTCGTCAAGCAATATGCCGACCTGCGCAGCGCCATATCGCAGGCGGCAGCCAGCTATGCAGCGGAGGTGCGAAGCCGGACTTTTCCCGGCCCGGGCCATGTCTTTTCCGCCGCAGCCGAAAAGGACAAGGCATGAGCCGGCCGTTCGTCGTCGACAGCGTCGCCGCCCTACGCGCGCAAATCCGCAACTGGCGCCGCGATGGCCTCAGCGTCGCCATGGTGCCGACCATGGGTGCCTTGCATGACGGCCATATCTCGCTGGTGGAGATCGCGCTCGAAAGGGCCGAACGCTGCGTCGTTTCGATCTTCGTCAACCCGACCCAGTTCGCGCCCAGCGAAGACCTCGACAAATATCCGCGCCAGCTCGCCCGCGATCTCGACCGGCTGGCCGAGGCCGGCGCACAACTCGTCTTCACCCCCGATGTTGCGGAGATGTATCCGGCCGGCTTCGCCACAAAGATCTCGGTCGGCGGACCGGCTGCCGGGCTGGAATCGGATTTCCGGCCGACCTTCTTCGACGGCGTCGCCACGGTCGTGGCTAAGCTCTTCCTGCAGGCGTTGCCTGACTGTGCGGTCTTTGGCGAAAAGGACTACCAGCAGCTTTGCGTCGTCAGGCAGCTCTGCCGTGACCTCGATCTGCCGGTGGATATCATCGGCGCGCCAACGGTACGCGACGCGCATGGCCTCGCCATGTCGTCACGCAACGCCTATCTGAGCGAAGCCGAGCTCGAGGTGGCGCGCCAACTCAACGTCATTTTGCGCCGGGCAGCAGTGGCACTTGCGGCCGGCAGTGACGAAGGCAGCGCGACCGCCGAGGCCAGCCGCGCGCTCGTCAAGGCTGGCTTCGACAAAGTCGACTATGTCGCGGCGCGCGAGAGCATGACGCTCGCCCCGTGGCGACGAGACCGTGCCGGACGCCTGCTCGCGGCCGCCTGGTTGGGCAAGACCAGGCTGATCGATAATATGGAAACTCCCTCCACTTAAAGCGCGTCCGCGACTAAAGGGATTTGTGAGCTTCACCTCCAAAATCCGCAGCATCAGGCCGGCTCCGTTACAATTCGGCCAAAATCATGGTGCGGTCCTGCGCGCTCCAGGAGCGCTGCATCATGCTCGGCTGGAAAGAGAACGATTTCTGGCGCGGATCCTCAATCTTGATACCAGCATTTGTCGAGCGGCTGCTCCCCTATCTGTTCGCGCTTGCATTGATCTGCATCGCGGTCGCCTTCCGGCCGCTGCTGCCTGTCGATGAAACGCGATATCTCAGCGTCACCTGGGAGATGTATCTGAGCGGAAAGATCTTCGTTCCGACGATGAATTTCGCGCCCTATCTGCAAAAGCCGCCGCTGCTGTTCTGGCTTATCGATCTGGTCTGGGACATTTTTGGCGTAAGCCGGGTTGCCGCGATGCTCGTTATCTTCGTTGCCTCGTCGCTCGTCATCTGGCTGACGACTCGTCTGACAAAAACCCTCTTTCCCGGACGCGACGACATCGCAGGCCGTGTCCCCTGGCTGGTCGCGGGAAGCATCGTCTTCGTCATTTATTCGACCCTGATCCTGTTCGACATGCTGCTGACGGTCTTCGTGCTTGCCGCGCTTTTGTCGTTGCTTGCCTTTGCCAGGAGCGGCAACCGCTGGCACGCCGTGCTGGCGGGATTATTCATCGGGCTGGGTGTCTTGACGAAAGGTCCGGTGGTGCTCATCCATGTCGGCGCCCCCATCCTGCTCTATCCATTCTGGCGCGATCGGCAGGCCGGACTGGCGACGCCGAAATTCTTCGCTGGGGTAGGCCTGGCAATTCTCGCCGCATTGATCCCGGTGGCGATGTGGCTAGTGCCGGCGACCATCCTGACCAAAGGCAACTTCGTCTACGACCTTGTCTGGAACCAGTCGGCAGGGCGTGTCACCGGCAATCTGCACAACTCCCATCACCGGCCGTTCTATTTCTACGTCGTGCTGATGCCGATCATGCTCATACCGTGGATCTTCATACCCGAAATATGGCGGCTGAGGCTGGGCGCCCGGATACGTGGCCTGATCGACACGAGATCGCCAGACCTGCGCGCGCTGCGCCTGCTGTCGTTCTCGTTCGTCGCGGTTTTACTGGTCTTCAGCGCGATATCCGGCAAGCAGCCTCACTATGTGGTGCCGATCCTGCCATTTGCGACCATCCTGTTCGGGTATTTCATGGCGGAGATCCCACTAGCGAGGCTCAGAAACTCGGCCTTCATCCTGCTTGCCATTTTCGGCATCGGCCATGCCGTAGCATCAGCGACCGTTTTCAAACGTGACGATCTCATGCCGCTGGCCAACTTTATCGACGAGCGAAAGAATGCGGATTGGGCTGTCGCCTTCGACTACCAGGACGAGGTCGGCTTCCTTGCCCGATTGCAGAAGCCGTTCGAAAGCACCGACAATCCCGAGGAATGGCTTCGTTCCCATCCTGGCGGCTATGTCATCGACAAATCCAAGGACCCTGGGACATCGGAGCAAATCGCTTTCCGCGTTCGCGTCGAACGAGGCTATCTTGTCGTCCTCAAGGGCCAACACTGACGGCGTGGCTGCCCGCAATCGACCGGCGCTGCCCATGAAACGCAACTGACTGCGACGTGTCCGGCAGACAAGTCTAGCCGATCGTCTTCTCGAAAATCAGCGCCGGCAGTCCTGAGCCACCGCCGCAGTCGGCGGTATTGCCGGCGGGCAAAAACCCTTGCGAGCGGTAGAAGGCGACGGCCGGAGCGTTTGCCTCTTCCACTTCGACACGCAGCGTCGGCGCCTCCGGAAAGCTGGCCTCGACCTCTTCCAGCAACGCCTGGCCGATCCCTTTCCGCTGGCAGGCCGGATGCACGTAGAGCTGGTTCAGCATGACGATCTTCGCATCCTTGGTGGTTGCAGCGAAAGCCATGCCGCCGATGCGCTTGCCGTCGTCCGCGACCAGGAATTCGGAGTTCGGCCGTGCCAGCCGCGCCTTAAGCGAGGCGATCGAATGCCATTCGTCTGTGATCTCGGTGACTTTGGCAGCACCATAGATGTTGTCGTAGGTGGCGTGCCACGTTTCGACCAGCAACGCGCGGACCGCGGCAAGATCGCGCTCGCCAGCGGTGCGAACGAACATCATCCTATTCGATCCCGAGCTTGGCCTTGACGAGGTCGTTGACCGCTTGGGGGTTGGCCTTGCCGCCTGTCGCCTTCATCACCTGGCCGACGAACCAGCCGGCCATGGTCGGCTTGGCGCGTGCCTGCTCGACCTTGTCGGGATTGGCTGATATCACCTCGTCGACCGCCTTTTCGATGGCGCCGGTGTCGGTGACCTGCTTCATGCCGCGGCTTTCGACCAGCTGGCGCGGATCGCCGCCCTCGCTCCAGACGACCTCGAACAGATCCTTGGCGATCTTGCCGGAGATAGTGCCCTCCTTGATCAGGTCGATGACCGCGCCAAGCTGATCGGGAGAAACCGGAGCATTTTCAATACCCTTGCCGGCCTTGTTCAACGCACCCAGCAAATCGTTGATGACCCAGTTGGCGGCAAGCTTGCCATCGCGACCAGCGGCCACCTTCTCGAAATAGTCGGCAACCGCCTTTTCCGATACCAGGATCGAGGCGTCGTAGGTCGACAGGCCGAGCGATGAGATCAGGCGCGCCTTCTTGGCGTCCGGCAGTTCAGGCAGATCCTTTGCCAGCGCATCGACATAGGCCTGGTCGAATTCCAGCGGCAGAAGGTCGGGATCCGGGAAATAGCGGTAGTCATGCGCTTCTTCCTTGGAACGCATCGAGCGCGTCTCACCCTTGTTGGGGTCGAACAGCCGCGTTTCCTGGTCGATCTTGCCGCCGTCCTCCAGAATGGCGATCTGGCGGCGCGCCTCGTAGTCGATAGCCTGGCCGATGAAGCGGATCGAGTTGACGTTCTTGATCTCGCAGCGCGTGCCAAATTCGCCGCCGGGTCGGCGCACCGAGACGTTGACGTCGGCGCGCAGCGAGCCTTCGTCCATATTGCCGTCGCAAGTGCCGAGATAGCGCACGATGGTGCGCAGCTTGGTCACATAGGCCTTGGCCTCGTCGGCGGAGCGCATATCGGGCTTGGAGACGATCTCCATCAGCGCCACGCCGGAGCGGTTGAGATCGACGTAGGACATGGTCGCATGCTGGTCGTGCATCGACTTGCCGGCATCCTGCTCCAGGTGCAGGCGCTCGATGCCGACCTCGATATCCTCGAACTCGCCCTGCCGGTCCGGACCGACCGAAACGATCACCTTGCCCTCGCCAACGATCGGCTGTTTGAACTGCGAGATCTGGTAGCCCTGCGGCAGGTCGGGATAAAAATAGTTTTTCCTGTCGAAGACCGATTTGTGGTTGATCTCGGCCTTCAGCCCGAGGCCGGTGCGGATCGCCTGCTTGACGCATTCCTCGTTGATGACCGGCAGCATGCCCGGCATCGCCGCATCGACGAGGCTGACATTGGCGTTCGGCGGCGCGCCGAAAGCCGTCGAGGCGCCGGAGAACAGCTTTGCCTGCGAAGTCACCTGCGCGTGGACCTCGAGGCCGATGATGATTTCCCAGTCGCCGGTGGCGCCTGATATCAAGCGTTTGGCTTCTGGCGTGCGGGTGTCGATGAGGGTCATAGTGGCCTGCGAACTTTCGGTGGCGGATTCACATCTGAACGTGAATTCCGCCACGCCGGACGTGAAAGTCATTCGCTAGTGCAAACCACGAAAAGAGACAAGCGCAAAGCCGAAGCTGGCGCTTTCGCACCGAGTCTCGCCGCCGCCGTCGCTCTCGCCGCATTCAGGCCGTCGCGATGTAGGCCCTGATCTCGGCTGCCTCGCGCTCGACATCCTCGATGCGCCGCTTGACCACATCGCCTATGGACACGATGCCGTCGAGCAGGCCGTCCTTTTCCACCGGCAGATGGCGGAAACGGCCACTGGTCATGATCTCCATGACCTCGTTGACGGTGTGGTTCTCATTGCAAATCTTCACCTTGGGCGTCATCGCCGAACGCACCGCGATGTCCAGTGCGGCGGCTCCTTCCCTGGCGAGGACCCGCACGACGTCGCGCTCGGAAAGAATGCCGACGATCTTGTGATCGCCATT
The DNA here is from genome assembly GCF_004022765.1 of Mesorhizobium sp. M6A.T.Cr.TU.014.01.1.1. NCBI lineage: Bacteria > Pseudomonadati > Pseudomonadota > Alphaproteobacteria > Hyphomicrobiales > Phyllobacteriaceae > Mesorhizobium > Mesorhizobium sp. M6A.T.Cr.TU.014.01.1.1. Next base: position 43,872 of record NZ_RZPG01000002.1, on the reverse strand, counting down.
GGTGATGACCAGCGCACCGATCCTGTGCTCGGCCAGGATGCGAATGGCCTCGCTCAGCTTTTCGTTCGGCCCGAGCGTCAACACGTCATGGCCTTTCTGCTCGAGAATTGCCTTAACAGTCATGGCGTCCTCCTCTGTTTTACTTGCCGGTTCCTGCCCTGACCGGCTTTCCTCCTGCGCATGACCCCGAAAATCGGCCTCGATTTTCGGAAAAGATCATGCGCCAAATCAAAGTTTCTACAGCGTCCTTTGCGCGTCCAAGAGGACGCGCGGCGCTGTTGTGAACATCGTGCGCCGCGATCGATTGCATTTCAAGTGCGGCGTCTTAATGCGCATCGCATGTCGTTGTCCCAAAACCGCTGCGCACCCTCGGTTCAAGACCGAGGGCATGCTTTTGGGCGACATGCTTCAGGCCATGGACTCATCCGCCTGCTGCCGCCGATCGAAAACGCGCAGGCCGAAGAAGCCGGCGACAAAACCGCCAATATGGGCCTCCCAGGCGATCTGGCTGTCGATGCCGGGCGCGAAGGCAACGAGGCCGGTGATGAGATTGATCACCATCCAGATGGCGAGAAAAGTCATAACGCCGCGCGAGCGGAACACCGCCGCCATGGGCATTGGCGCGCCGGCGAAGGCGGCTTTGCCGGACGAGCGGTCGGTGCGGAAGCCAAAGCGGGCAGCGGCCCCCATCATGCCGGAAATCGCTCCCGATGCGCCGACCAGCGGCGCCTGGCCGAGCGGATGCATGGCCCAGAACAGCACCACCGCCGCCAGCCCCGTCGCCGCGAAGAACAGACTGAAACGAAGCGCGCCGAATCGATTCGCCAGTGGCGAGCCGAAAGCCGCCAGCCACACCATGTTGATGGCTAGATGAGCGAAGCCGCCATGCAGGAAGGCATAGGTGAAGGGGCTCGAAAACGCGTAGAAATCGAGGTCGAAGCGACCGGAATAGCGGATCGGGATGAAGGCAGTCCGGATCAGCAGCGAGAAATCCTGGTCGTCGGTGAGCCAATAGAACCGGATCAGGTGAACGGCGACGCAGATGCCGATCACCGCCAGCACGACGGGTGGCATGTTGAATACCGGCTCGCGGCCGATAGGTCTGCCCTCGCCCTGTTCGATTTCCGATGGGCTTGCTGGTTCGCTCATATGCCTTGCACTCAGTCGCTCGCCTTCGCGAGCATGTAGATCACGGTCACCCGATTCACAAAGGGCGAATCGCCGCGAATCGCTTGGGCGCGAATCAAAAAGAAGCCGTCCAAGGTTGCCCTTGAACGGCTGGTCGAGCCCCCACGCTCCCCAAAACTCTTGACTGAAGTGCTGCCGATCGCTGCGAAACGACCGCTTCTGGAGTGGTTTTAGCGTGCCACGGGCTTGGGCGGGGCGCAACGTAAACCACTTGTTAACCTTAACGACCCCGACCCGTGAACAAGTGTTAACGATGCTGGCACGCATCCTGCTCCGCAACGCATGTAGGTCCTCGGAGGGCGCCCTTCTGTTCACCGATGGGACATCAGACGACAGATTGCGCGGAGCAGCATAGCATGAACCAGAACGGATCGATCACGCTGTTCCATTATTGGAACCGGTTGCGTGACGGGCGCCCTGCCCCGAAGCGTTCGGAAGTCGAGCCAGCCGACATCAAGTCGCTGCTGGCCGACACATTCATCCTGGAAAAAGATACGCGCGGCGAGGCGGTGTTCCGGCTCGCCGGCACAAGACTTTGCGCGGTCTATGGCCGTGAGCTCAAGGGGTTTTCCTTCCCGTCGCTGTGGCGGGAGAAGGACCAGCGGCTTGTCTCAAAACTGATCCATGGCGTCTTCGACCAGAAATCCGTGGTGCTCATCACCTATGAAGGTTTCAGCCGCGGCGACCGTTCCAACAAGTTCGAGCTGCTCGCTCTGCCGCTCGACGGCGGCGTCGAAAACCCGCGCTGCCTCGGTGTGATAAGCGCCGCTGAAAAACCCTTCTGGCTGGGCGCGGATCCGATCACCGACGCCTTGATCGATTCGATCCGCATCGTCGATCCGGAGAAGGAACCGATATTCCTCAAGAACCGGCCGGCCATCGACGTCCCCTCGCTTGTCCCGTTGGATCTCGATCCGCCCCAGACGATTTCGGCGCTCGGCCAGGCGCGCCGCATCCGCCATCTGGTCGTGTTCGACGGCGGGCGCGAGGAATAATCGCGAACGCTAAAGTAACGGTGCCAGGCTTTCCCCTTTGTTAACCTGCTTTGCTGTAGTTTTCCGCTGAAGTTCCTCGCATCAACGCGCGGAATGCCAGACGGGGTGTAGGCAGTCATGAGGTCAGCGGCGGTCGACACCGCGCCGTCCCAAGCTGAAAGGCGTAACTTTCAGCGCGTCCGCGTGAAGATCTATGGGCGCTTCATGCTGGAGGATCGCACCGAACATCCGTGCCAGGTGGTCGACATGTCGCCGGGCAATGTTGCGCTTCGCACCGAGCGCATCGGCATGCCGGGCGAGAAGGTCATCGCCTATATCGATCACATCGGCCGCATCGAAGGCGTCGTCACTCGTATCTTGCAGGATGGTTTCGCGATGACGGTCATCGCGTCGGAACGCAAGAAGGACAAGCTTGCCGCGCAATTGACCTGGCTTGCCAACAAGCATGAGCTCGATCTGCCGGAAGACCGCCGTCACGAACGCGTGGCGCCGCGCAATCCGACCAGCGTGCTTCAGCTCGCCGACGGGCGCCAGTACCAGTGCCGCATCATCGACCTGTCGCTTTCGGGCGCCGCGGTCGAGATCAACGTCAAGCCGGCAATCGGCATCCAGGTCATGCTGGGCACCATGCGCGGCCAGGTGGTGCGCCATTTCGAGGACGGCGTCGCCATCGAGTTCGCCGTCATCCAGCGGCCCGAGACGCTCGATTCCGAATTCAACGCATCCGGCACCTGACAAACAATCAACATATTACGCAATCAGACCGGCCCCATTCGTCCGGTTTTTTGTTGTCCCGCACCGACCGACGCGGCTTGCCAACCGATGCCGCGCCAAGGCGTCGCGCCGTGCCGATGTAGCTCCGCGAAAATGCCTAAACAATTTTATACTGAAATGATTCAAATTTTATGTTTATTCTACAGGCGTTTTACTTAATATCTACTTCGAGCCTTTGCGTCGAATAAATCCAATCGTGTCATTGTCTCCTCAAACGGGGAGACTGGACGATGAAGAAGACGAGGGGCAAGCTGTTGCTCTTGGCAATGGCGATGCAGCTTACCGCCTGGGGAACGGCGTACGCAGCGGGACCAGCCTTCATGCACACCGGCAGCCGCACCACACAGCCGGTCGGCCATTACGAATTCTGCCAGAAGATTCCGCAGGAATGCAATGAGCGGACGCCGAAGCAGGCACCGGTCGAGCTGACCCGCAAGCTGTGGGCCAAGATCGTGAGCATCAACAATTCGGTCAACAGCAAGATCGCGCCGCGCACCGACATGGAACTTTGGGGCAAGGAAGAAGTCTGGTCCTATCCCACCAGCGGCTTCGGCGACTGCGAGGACTATGCGCTGGCGAAGCGCCGCGCGTTGATGAACATCGGCATTCCGGCCGGCGACCTGCTGATGACGGTTGCGCGCCAGCCGAACGGAGACGGCCATGCGGTGCTGACCGTGCGCACCAGCCTTGGAGAGTTCATCCTCGACAATCTGGAGACCAGGGTGCTGTCCTGGACCAACACCGACTACACCTACCTGAAGCGCCAATCGAGCCAGAATTCGGGCGCTTGGGTAACGATCAACGACGGCCGCTCCGACGCGGTCGCCAGCGTCCGCTAAGGACGCCAATGCATGTCGCCCAAAGTGCGCAGCGGTTTTGGGATAACGACATGCATAAAACAGAGGTTAAGCGCGTCGCATGAATGCGACGCGCTTAAGGAGAAAACCCGGTCGAGTCCCCCCCTCCCCGTCCCCAACGACCGGGTTTTAGGAGCCGGCCCCGTCCCCGGGCCGGCTCCACCTTTCGGGGGAGACCGGAGGAAGCCCCGATAGGAGAACTCGACTTGAGCGTCGCCAAATTTTGACGTATTGAAAGAATTGTGGAGACGTTCTCTAGTTCGTCTGGGAGCCGTCATTGGTGACTGTATGGATGCCGATCTCAAATTCGGCATCTACCGCTGTAATACTGCGGAGTGGCACTCTTACGGGTGCCGTCTAGTGCGAGGGCTATCCCTCCTGAATAAGGGGCAATCGCTTACAGGTTGCTGCACATCCGCTTCATGTTGATGAAGCAAAAGGATGTGTCAAATGAACAATTCAAACAAACTAACAAAACTCCGAACCGTGCAGGCCAAGAAGCAAAATTGGCGATGCTTCTACTGCGGTTTTCAGATGTGGGATGGAGACCCGACGCTGTTTTCAGAGCGTTATCATCTCCCTGTAAGATCGCTCAACCGCTTCCGCTGCACCGCGGAACATCTGAAACCCCGGATGGACGGCGGCGAGGACAGACCAGAGAACCTTGTTGCGGCGTGCAAGTTTTGCAATCAAACCCGGCATCGAATGGGTAAAGTGCTATCGCCGGCCACGTACCAGCGGCACGTCCGAAAGCGAATAACGGCCTGGAAATGGCATCCGCTCGCGTGTCACCACTTGTTGAAATGATGCAGCGTCAGACGATCCATCGGAAGGCCACGGCCGCTACGGACGTCGGAACAGAGCCAGAAACTCTTGGCTAGAGCCAGCTTTCCAAGGGCAATTGACCGATGCAGTATGAACCATCAATTCAACCTCCGGATCGCTGCGATGTTGGAAATCCCGGAAGATCGATGCGAGCGCCACCGCCTGTTCAAGGCCATCGACGACGCGTTCAAGGCGGGCGACTTCGAGGCCCTCGGTGTGGCCCTCGGCGGCTCACCCTGCTGGTTCGACGAGCAGATGCCTTTTGAACTCGGCCTTGGGCATCCACTGGAATATGCGATCTATTGGGGCCCCACTGCTTTCATCTCGACCTTACTGGATGCGGGCTCGGACCCGAACTATCACCACCATGGCGGTTTTCCGGCAATCATTGCGGCACTGTCCACCGACCGGGCTGACAGACTGGAAATCGTCCGAATCCTGATCGATGGTGGCGCAGACCTCAACATGCGGGGCGTAAACGACTGGACGCCGCTTCACTATGCGGTCGCCATCCGTAGCGTCAATGCCATCCGCCTGCTGTTGGCGGCGGGCGCCAACCCATCGCTCGAAACCCGCATCGACGACTATACGACAGCCCTCGAGGACGCCGACAATGCCGGCTTTGAAGCCGGCGCTTCGTTTTTGCGCGATGCGATGATCAGGCGCGGCCCCAATGGACGGTGAGTTGGGCGACGATGCCGGTGAACCATATAGCCGAAGGCTGGCCTCAGGCCTTCTTCAGTCCCGCCTTGAAGCATTTGCCGTTGGCCACATAATGCGCGGCCGAAGCGCGCAGCCCGGCAACCGCAGCATCGTCCAGCGCTCGCACCAAACGAGCGGGCGAGCCGATAATCAGCGAATTGTCGGGGAATTCCTTGCCCTCAGTGACCAGCGCGCCGGCGCCGACCAGCGAATTCTTGCCGATTTTCGCGCCGTTCAGCACGATGGCGCCCATGCCGATCAGGCTGTTGTCGCCGATCGTGCAGCCATGCAACAAGGCGCGGTGGCCGATCGTGCAGCCTTGCCCGATGGTCAGGGGAAAACCGACATCGGTGTGCATGACCGTGTGTTCCTGCACATTGGTGTCGGCGCCGATGACGATCGGCTCGTTGTCGCCGCGGATGACGACGCCGAACCAGAAGCCGGCGTTGCGGCCGACCCTGATATCGCCGATCAGGGTGGCGTCGGGCGCGATCCAGTTGCTGTCCGCGTCCTCGAAGCCGGGGGCCTTTCCGTCGATCGCATAGAGCGGCATTTTTCGCCTCCGAATCGTCTCACACTAAGCTTTGCATGTCGTCATCGCAAAACCGCTGCACACCCTTTGGTCAAGCCCAGGGGCATGCTTTTGCGCGACATGCACTAAACGTTCGCAGAGCCTAAAAGCGTGCCGGCCCGGGATGCAATATATCGATCAGCGCTATGCCCAAAGCCAACGCCCAGATCGTCGCAGTGCAGCCGCAGGAGATCAGCGCCAGTGCCGAAATGCGGCCTTCCCGCCAGGCGTCCAGGGCGTCGTTGGCAAACATCAGGGGCCCGGCGCATGCCGTCGCGACCAACGAGCGCAGCATATGCTTTGGCGACACATAAGGCTCGACGAAGGCAAGCCGGCGGCCTGATACCAGCTCCATTGCCGATCCAACCAGGCCGCACGCCGTCAGCCCAACCATAAAACCGAAGAGAGTGTGTTCGACCGGACCCATCTTTACCTTCCATTTACCATGAAATCGCACAGTCGTGTCGACAGGCGCGTTGCAAGAGCCGTGCCGCGCCACATGTGCCGCTTGAGGACACCCAAAGGGGAACACCCAAGGGGACATCTTGGGACAGGCGGCCGATACAGGGGATCGCGATGAAGCAGGCAGCCACCGCCAACGGCCCGCAACTCACCGTCGTCGATTCCAAGCTGATGAGGCGGGTGTTCTACGTGTTCGCGGCGCTGGCAGTGCTTTCGGTGGCGATCAGCCTTGGCGGCAAATGGTTCGGCCGCTCGATCGCCATGGCCGGATACACCGACGACACGACAACCCACGAGGTCGTGATCGGCAACAACGTCATCGCCGTGCCGGCCAATGTCGTCCGCTTCGACCAGGCCCGGCGCGACGGCATCGCCTCGCGCCTCGACCTCTATCTGCGCTATCCCGAGATGGACGGCTACAGCGAGGCTGCCCGGGACGATTTCAACAACACCGGATCGAGCAAGAACATCATTTTCCTGTCGCTCGAACGGCAGATAATGTCGCGCGACATGAGCGGCCGCTTCACGCCGATCTACAGCGCCCTGATCGCCCAACCCGGCACGCCCGGCCCGGGCGGCACCACACTCTACGGCTTCACCGAAAAATCAGGCTATCTCAACGAGGTGCTGGCGGTCGGCAACCGCCGGGGCAAGGACCCGTTCGTGGCCCGCTGCCTGAGCGGCCCAAGTGCTGCGCAATCGCTGGCGCCCTGCGAACGCGACATCCTGGTCGGCGACAAGCTCAGCCTCACCTACCGTTTTCCCAAAGACTTTCTGGCGGACTGGCAGGTGCTCGATGCAGCCATCGCCGCCGAGGCCACGCGTTTCCTGAGGACCGGACGCTAACGCGTTGTGTCTGAAAGGAATTTATGCGACGCGCTTTGGTGGAAAATCGCAAACGGCGGAGATTGGCAAAAACCCCTCTCCGCCCAGGGATGACGAACCCGGGGTGCCTGCCGCCAACCGCAAACTCCCGGCTCAGGCCAGGTCGATGTCGAGGATCGCCATCGAGAAATTATAGTCGCCGTCGTCCTCGTCCTTGAAGACGATGCCGAGGAATTCGTCGCCGACATAGACCTCGGCCGAATCGTCCTTGCGCGGCCGCGCCTTCACTTCAAGCTTGGGGTTCTGGAAGACGCGCTTGAAATAGGCGTCCAGCTTTCTGATTTCGTCCGGCTTCAACAGTCTTCTCCGATCGTCGGTCTTGCTCGTTTGAGCGCGCTTCTGGCACGTCGACAATGGCGATGTAAAGGCGAGCCGACCGGATATGCGAGAACCGACAGGCGGCAGAGCCGGCAAACGGAGTTCGGTTGCCCGCCCTGCGGACTTGAAATCAGATATCGAAGCTGACGACGTGGTCCATCGTCTGCGACGGCAAAAGCTGATCCATCTGCCGCGAAGGCTGGTCGCAGCCGGTCTCGCCGACGACGCGGGCCGGCACGCCGGCAACCGTCTTGTTGTGCGGCACCGGCGACAGCACCACCGAGCCCGCCGCGATCTTCGAGCAATGGCCGACTTCGATATTGCCGAGGATCTTGGCGCCGGCGCCGATCAGCACGCCGTAGCGGATCTTGGGATGGCGGTCGCCGCCGGCCTTGCCGGTGCCGCCCAGCGTCACGCCGTGCAAGATCGACACGTCGTCCTCGATCACCGCCGTCTGGCCGACGACGAGGCCGGTGGCGTGGTCGAGGAAGATGCCTTTGCCGATGCGAGCGGCCGGGTTGATGTCGGTCTGGAACACCGAGGACGACCGGCTCTGCAGGTAGAGCGCGAAGTCCTGACGGCCTTGATTCCACAGCCAATGCGCCAGCCGGTGGGTCTGGATGGCGTGAAAACCCTTGAAATAGAGCACCGGCATGATGAAGCGGTCGCAGGCCGGATCACGGTCGTAATAGGCCTGGATGTCGACACGCACCGTCGACGCCCAGTCCTTGTCGTCGGCTGCCATCGCCTTGAATGTCTGGCGGATGAGATCGGAACCGATATCCTGATGGGCGAGCCGCTCGGCCAGCCGATGGATGACCGCTTCCTCCAGGCTTTCCTGGTTGAGGATGGTCGAATAGAGGAATGCCGCCAGCAGCGGATCGCGGTTGACCGCCTCCATCGCCTCGTCGCGGATCGAGCGCCAGATCGGGTCGATCGGCTTCACCATGGTGGGGCGGGCAATCGTAACGCTGTTCATCAATGATCTCCGGCCATCTACTGGCTCAGGCTTGGCAGCTTGCCTATTCTCCGGCCGCACATATAAGCCAGATCATAGCACGGTTGAACTCAATTTTCCTTAGTGCTTTGTCAAATGGATTTGGTTCACGGAAATTCAAGCGGCCATGGAAAACGAACCCTTGATCGAAGCGCCGCTGAAGCGCGAGCTTTCCGCGCTCTACCGGGCCGAAGGCCGCCACTATCACAGCCTTGCCCATATCGAGGCGATGCTGGCGCTGGCCGGGCACTATCGGGCATCCCTGCACGACCCCGAGGCGGTCGAGGCGGCGATCTGGTTCCACGATGCCATCTATGACAGCCGAGCCAAGGACAACGAAGCCAAAAGTGCCGCCCTTGCCGAGAAAAAGCTCTCCGGCCGCACGGATGCGCAGCGCCTCGGCCGCATCACGGCGATGATCATCGCCACCGCCACGCATGAATTGCCGCGCTTTAGCGACGAGAATGCCGCCCGCGACGCAGCGCTGTTCCTCGACATGGACCTGGCGATCCTGGGTGCGACGCCTGATGCCTTCGACGCCTATGAACAGGCGGTTCGCCGCGAATATGGCTGGGTGGAAGAGCCGATGTGGCGTGCCGGCCGCAGTGCTGTGCTGAAGAGTTTCCTCGCCCGTCCGCATATTTTTCACACCGAGGAATTCCGGCAGCGGTTCGAGGCTCAGGCTCGGCAAAACATGGCGCGCTCGCTCAAGGCGCTTGGGGCGTGAGCGCTGCCGCGGTGCGGAACCGTTGATTCTGGCAGGACAGAGGGGGGCGCGAAGGATCACTACAGATCGGCTTTGTGCTCACAGCGGATTTTCGGCATAGAACTCCAGCACCCGCTGCTTGAAAGTCTTGTCGCCGACGGCCAGCATGTGGTCGCGGCCCTCGATGTGAAAAGCCTTGGCGTTCGGCATCAAGGCGGCCAGTTCGTCGGGCGAACCGCCGATGTCGTCCTTGGTGCCGACGGCAATCAATGTCGGCTGGGCAATGCGCGCAATGTCGGCCTCGGCCAGCAATTCCCGCGAGGTGGCAATGCAGGCGGCCAGCGCGCGGCGGTCGCTGCGGGTCTGGTCGGCGAAGGCGCGAAACGAACGGCCGCGCGGATGGCTGGTGGTATCGGGATCTTCGGCCAGAAGGGCGGCGGCGATCGGATCCCAATCGCCGACGCCGTCGATCATGCCGATGCCGAGACCGCCGAAGACCAGCGTCGCCACCTTGTCAGGGTCGGAAAGCGCCAGGAACGCCGACACCCGCGCACCCATCGAATAACCCATGACATGGGCGCGTTCGACGCCGAGATGATTCAGCAACGCTGCCCCGTCGGAAGCCATTTTTGCGGGCGTGTAATCGGCCTCTTCATAGCTCTTCGACGAGGCACCATGGCCGCGATTGTCGAAGGCGATGGCGCGGTAGCCGGCATCGTTCAGCGCCTTGAACCAACCGGGCGACACCCAATTGACGTAGTGGGTCGAGGCAAAGCCATGGATCATGAGCACCGGATCGCCCTGCCCCGATGCCGGCTGGCGATCGAGGAAGGCGAGGTCAAAACCGTCATGGGAGAAAAACTGCATCTGCGACGGATCCTGCGCGTTCAGTTGTGCGCAGTGCCGATTGCCGGGTGGCGCAACAAATCGCCGTCCTCGATGCCGCCCCTCGCGGCGGTGCCCGCCTTGAGCTCGAGCACGAAGCGAACCGGCTCGCCGGGCGAGATCATCGCTTCGGATTGCGGCTCGCCTTGCTTGATCGCCCGGACCTTGCCGTCCTGACCGACGAAGATCAGGTCGAGTGGCATCGGCGTGTTCTTCATCCAGAAGCTGACATCCCGAGGCTCCTCGAACACGAACAGCATGCCATGGTCGTCGGCCATCTCCTCGCGAAACATCAGGCCGGCCTCGCGCTCGGCGGAGGTGTCGGCGATTTCGATCGAGAAAGAGCGTTCGCCGCCTTTCGTCACCGCGACCAGCGGCTGCGGGTCGACGGCAAGGATCATCGCCCGACTGTCCGCCGAAGCCGATTGCTGGAAGAAAGCGCCTGTAGCGATGACAAAGGCGATCGCGGCGCAGACTACGCCCGTTGTCAGCCAGTTCCTGTGAGTCATTCAAAATCCTTGGCCGGAAATCATCCTAGTGCGAGACCGGCAAGGTACCCATATCCGGGTGAATTTCGGCAGCCATAAGGCCTTTGTCGCCGCGCCCGAAGCGGACCAGCACGACCTGCCCCGGCCTGAGCTCGGTAATGCCGTAGCGGCGCAGCGTCTCCATATGGACGAAAATGTCCTCGGTGCCTTCGCCCCGGGTCAGGAAACCGAACCCCTTGGTGCGGTTGAACCATTTCACCAGCGCCCGCTCGAGGCCGCTTTCCGGCGTCACCGAGACGTGGGTGCGCTGATCCTGCATTTCCGCGGGATGGACCGCCGTGGTGACATCCATGGAGAGCACACGGAACGCCTGCAATCCGCGCTCACCATGCTTGACGAGGCAGACGACGCGCGCGCCTTCCAAGGCGGTCTGGAAACCGTCCTTTCGAAGACATGTCACATGGAGGAGAATATCGCCGGAAGAGCCGTCATCGGGAAGAATGAAACCGTAACCCTTGGCCACATCGAACCATTTGATGGCGCCCGCAACCTCGACAAGATCAGCGGCATCGCCGCTTTCGTCCCTTCGCAAGGCGTCGTTACCGGTTCCGTCCCGCCCCATGAAAGAGGCCTTTTCCCCCATAAGAACGCCCCCCTTTTTCCAAGAATACCGCAACTGATTCTTGAAGTTAGATTAACACTGCCGCTTCCGGTCTGTGCAAGACCTGACGTGCCTTTTTTCACGGTTGATTTGCAGGAATACCGGATTTGTTGTTTGCCGGCGCGGCCGGCTATCGGCAATTGCCCTTTGGCCGGGTGGCCCCTATGTTCCGCCGCAACGCAACATTTCGAGGAAAATCACATGCGCTACCTGCACACCATGGTCCGTGTCGCCGACATCGATGCATCGCTCGATTTCTACTGCAACAAGCTTGGCCTCAAGGAAGTGCGCCGCCACGAAAACGAACAGGGGCGCTTCACGCTGATCTTCCTCGCCGCTTCCGAAGACGAGCAAAGCGGCATCGCCGAAAAGGCGCCGCTGATCGAGCTCACCTACAATTGGGATCCTGAAGACTACAAGGGCGGTCGCAATTTCGGCCACCTCGCCTACGAGGTCGACGACATCTACGCCACCTGCCAGCAACTGATGGACAACGGCGTCACCATCAACCGGCCGCCGCGCGACGGCAACATGGCCTTCATCAAATCGCCGGACGGCATCTCGATCGAGCTTTTGCAGAAAGGCCCCGCAAAGGCCAAGGCCGAGCCCTGGGCGTCGATGGCGAACACAGGAAGCTGGTAGCCAATCACAAGATCGAGAGCGGGTACGACCTAGCTGAGATTTTATGGCGTTTCTCAAGATCGCGCCTATCTGTCCGGCCATCGCGCCTGCTTCCGAAATTGGCGCATCCAAAAGATGCGCGCTTGCTTCAGGAGAAATCCATTCATGCCGACCAGCCATGTCGATGTCGCTACCGGACATGCGAGCCGCTATCTGCAGCAGCTCTGCAAGCACTGGGCGCACAAGTTTCCCGTCGAGTTCGATCCGAACCACGGGACAATCGATCTCACGCTAGGCCACACGGTTCTGGACGCCGATGCGGCAGCGCTCCACATCACGGTAGCTGCTGACGAGGCCGGCTCGCTGGAGCGCCTGGAAACGGTCGTCGCCGATCACATCAAACGCTTCGCTTTCCGCGAAGAGCTGGCGTTCGATTGGAAGAGGGCTTCGGCAGCGTAGGCGACCACGTTCAGCCACTTCTCCCAGCCAACTCCAGCAGCGCCAGCACCGTGCGCCAGTTGCGCGCGGTGGCGGGCACTTTCAGCGTGCGCGGGATGAGATTGGCAAACACCGATTTGCCGAGACCTTCCGGTGCATGCAGATAAAGCACGTCGCCCCTGATCTCGAACCGTTCGGGACCCGTGCATTTCTCCGAAAGACGGGCCGTCTCCTCAGGTGTCGGCGCGCGCTCCAGCGCATAGGCGTGAAGTTTCGTCGGCTCCCCGGCGACCTCCGGGTAGGGATTTTCCGCCGCCAGCCGCTCGAACCAACCGAGATCGCGCACCATGATGCGCGAAAAAAATCCCCATTTCTTGTCGAAGGCCGCTTCCAGCTGTTTGGTCAGCGTGGCCGCGTCGCCCTTTGCCGAACGGAACACAACGTTGCCGCTCTGCACATAGGTGGCGACGTCGCCAAAGCCGAGTTCCCCGAAGAACGACCGCAAGTCCGCCATCTTGACGATGCGGTTGCCGCCGACATTGATGCCGGAAAACAGCGCAACGAAGATCTTCGGCCGGGCTCGGGCGCTCATATGATGAACCCGGCCAGCGTCTCGTTGTCGGTGATGTCCTGATACTGGACGCCCTCGGCCTCGAAATTGGCGTTGAGCAGCTCGAAATTGCGGCGGTCCTTGGTTTCGATGCCGATCAGCACCGAACCGAAATTGCGCGCCGATTTCTTCAGATATTCGAAGCGGGCGATGTCGTCGTCGGGACCGAGCAATTCGAGGAAGTCGCGCAGCGCGCCCGGCCGCTGCGGAAAGCGGATGATGAAGTACTTCTTCAGCCCCTCGAAACGCAGCGCCCTTTCCTTCACGTCCGGCAGCCGCTCGAAGTCGAAATTGCCGCCCGAAACCACCGCGACGATGGTCTTGCCCCTGATTTCCCTCTTGGAAAAATCCTTCAACGCGTCGATCGCCAGTGCGCCGGCCGGCTCCAGCACCACGCCTTCGACGTTCAGCATCTCGATCATCGTCGCGCAGAGGCGGTTTTCCGGGATCAGCCGCACCGCCTCAGTGGCAAACGCCCTGAGGTGCCGCAACGGCTCGCGGCCGATCTCGGCCACCGCCGCGCCATCGACGAAATTGTCGACCCTGGCGAGCTTGATGCGCTTGCCGGTGGCGAGGCTCTCGCTCAGGCTCGGCGCGCCGGCCGGCTCGCAGAAGACGAAGCGCGTGTCGCGGCGCTGGTCGGCGAAATAATGCGTCACACCGGCGGCCAGACCGCCGCCGCCGACCGGCAGCATGATGATGTCCGGCATGCGGGCGCCCGGCATCTGGCCTGAAATCTCGTAGGCGACGGTCGCCTGCCCCTCGATGATGTCCTTGTGGTCGAACGGCGGCACCATGTGCGCGCCGGCGCTTTCGGTGAATTCGGCGGCGGCGCGGTAGCAGTCATCGAAAAAGTCGCCGACCAGCCTGATCTCGACGAACTCGCCGCCGAACAGCCGCGTCTTGGCGATCTTCTGCTGCGGCGTCGTCACCGGCATGAACACCACCCCTCGCTTGCCGAAATGACGGCAGACGAAGGCAAAGCCCTGCGCGTGGTTGCCGGCGGAAGCGCAGACGAACAGCTCGGCATCGTTGCCGGCGTCGAGCGCCTTGCGGAAGAAATTGAAGGCGCCCCTGATCTTGTAGGAGCGCACCGGCGACAGGTCCTCGCGCTTCAGCAACACGCGCGCGCCGGTCTTTTTCGACAGATAGTCGTTTTCCTGCAGCGGCGTCTCCGGGAAAATCTGGCGGATCGCGGCAGCGGCGACAGCGACGCGGGAGGAGAAACTGGTCATGGCAAGATCACCCCGGGTCGCATGTCGGCTATCGGTAGCGTGCATTTGGTTTGCCGCCACGCGGTGGTCGCAAACCTAGCACACAGCGCGTGCGTTTGATCCCAGCCTATTGCATATCCAATCCCGCGAAGCCATTGTCCGGCCGGTTCATGCGCCCCGTCACGGGGTATTCCCAGAATCCTTGCAAGCACTTGGAGGCGTTTGTTCATGCCCGTCGCATCGGTTGCCCTGAAAACCATGTCGCTGCCGGAATTCGGCGAGCCGACGGTGATGCCGCTCGTTGCGCGCACCACCTACGAGGCACGCATCGGGGCACTGGTGGCGCGCGGCAGCAAGGCCGGCTTCGACGCTTTCGTCGTGTATGGCGACCGCGAGCACGCGGCCAATGTCGCCTATCTCACGGGCTACGATCCGCGTTTCGAGGAAACGCTGCTGGTCATCGTTCCCGACAAACAGCCGAAACTCCTCGTCGGCAACGAGGGCTGGGGCTATGCCGAGATCTGCGATGGACCTTACGAACGTGTCCTCTACCAGACGTTCTCGCTGCCGGCGCAGCCCCGCGACCGCTCGCCGGCGCTCCTCGACATCTTTGCCGACTGCGGCCTGAAAGCCGGCCAGCGCATCGGCGCCATTGGCTGGAAACCGTTCGGTCCCGGCGACGCCGGTTTTGGTGAAACAACTCTCGATCTGCCCTCCTTCATCGCCGACACGCTGCGCACGCTTGCCGGCGACAAGCACACAGTGGTGAATGCGGCGAACCTTTTGATGAACCCGGCAGACGGCCTGCGCGCGATCAATGAGGCCGACCAGCTCGCGTCCTTCGAATTCGCCGCGACCTATTCGTCGCAAGGCCTGCGCAACGTTCTGCAAGGCATCGAACCCGGCATGACCGAGTTGCAGGCGGCGCGGCTGATGGGCATCAACGGCCTGCCGCAATGCTGCCACCTCATGCTGTCGGCCGGCAAGCGCGCGCCCTATGGCCTGCCAAGCCCCCGCCTCGACGTCATCAAGCGCGGCGATCCGGTCACCATGGCCTATGGCCTCCACGGTTCGCTCAATGCCCGCGCCGGTTTCCTGGTCGAGGACGCAACCGAGCTTCCGCCCGACATAAGCGACTACGTCGAAAGACTGGTCGCGCCCTATTTCGCTGCCGTCGTCGACTGGTACGAGACCGTCGGCATCGGCGTCAGCGGCGGCGCCCTGTGGAAAGCCGTGCATGACCGCATCGGCGATCCGTTCTTCGGCGTCTCGCTCAATCCCGGCCACCTCGTCCACATCGACGAATGGATGCATTCGCCGATCTTCGCCGGCTCCGACATCACGCTGAAGTCGGGCATGGCGCTGCAGGTCGACATCATTCCGGCAACCGGGACGGATTATTTCACCACCAATATCGAGGACGGCATCGCGCTGGCCGACCAGGCCCTGCGCGAGGAAATCGCCGCGCGTCACCCCGAAGCCTGGCGCCGCATCGAGGCGCGGCGCGCCTTCATGACGGAAGTGCTCGGCATCCGTCTCAGGCCGGAGGTGCTGCCCTTCTCCAACATCCCGGCCTTCCTGCCGCCGTTCTGGCTTTCGCGCAACAGTGCGATGGCCGTCGCCAGCCGCTGAGCGCATTTCGGCCGGACATGACTTACTTCTGCCGCACTTCGACTGTCCGGGAAGGTTCGCGGAGGTTGGATAGGCCTTTCGGCCGGAGTGGAATTTCAGAGTTGAAGAAGATTTGTATCATTGCGCTTGCCTTGCTTGTTGCCGGCTGCGGCGGCCGGCAGACCGAGGAACTGCTCGGCAGCGCCATGGTGTCGGCGCCGGTGACCGACATCGCCGGCAACCACAGCATCTTCATCGCCACGACGCGCAAGCGCTCCGACGATCCCAGCAAGGTTTTCGACCGCGAGCGCTCGGCCACGCTGAACTATGCCCGCGCCAACGTCACCGTGCCGGGGACCCACGAAACCGGTCAGATCGAGCGGCGCTCGCGCGGCAAGTCGAACGACCCGGCCAAATATTTCATGGCCTCCGAAGTCGTCGGCTACGACACCGCGCCGAAATTCTCCAGCGCGCTCAGTGCCGACATCGCCGCGCGCGGCGGTCGGGTCATGATCTTCGTCCATGGCTACAACACCGGCTTCGACGCCGCCGTCTACCGCGTCACCCAGATCGCCCATGATTCCGGCTACCCGGGCACGCCGGTGCTGTTTTCCTGGGCGTCGGGCGCCAAAACGAGGGACTATGTCTACGACAGGGAAAGCGCCAGTGCCGCCCGCGACCAGTTGGAAGTGACGCTGAGAATGCTCGCGCAGACCGGCGCGCGACGCATCGACATCGTCGCCCACTCGCTGGGAACCTGGGTCACCATGGAAGCGCTGCGCCAACTTGCCATCAACGGCGACCGCGATCTCGGCGGCAAGCTCGGCGACGTCGTGCTGGCCTCACCCGACATCGATGTCGACGTGTTCAAGAGCCAGATGCGCCGCTACGGCAAGCCGAACAAACCCTTCATCCTGCTTTTGTCCGACGATGACCGGGCGCTGCGGCTCTCCGGCCTTATCGCCGGCTCGCGGCCGCGCGTCGGCGACTACAAGGATGCGGCCGACCTCGCCGACTATGGCGTGAGCGTCGTCGATCTCTCCAGCGTCAAGGGATCGGATCGCTTCAACCACACCAAATTTGCCGACAACCCCGAACTGGTGAAGATGATCGGCCAGCGGCTGCGCGAGGACGACGGTTTTGCCAGCGACCGCGAGGTAACCGACCGCATCAGCCTGCTCGGACAGTGAGGTGCGTTCGACGCCCTGTTCCGCAGGCTTTCGTGATACACGATTGCGCCACCATCGGATCGCTTTCAACTGGACCAGGCCGGCCTCTGGCTCTATCGAAACCAAAGACGTCATACGGTTGACGTCCCTTCGGGAGCCTGCGTGACCGTGCGTTCGAAGATTTTTCTCGTCGTTGCGCTGGCGCTCGCTGTTACCGGCTGCGCCGGCCGGAAGACACACGACCTTCTCAACACGACGGCTGTGACGGTGCCTGCCTCCGACATCGCGGCCACGCATGAGATCTTCGTCGCCACCACCCGCGAGAAAGCCACGAAAGATCCGCGGCAGGTGTTCGATGGCAATCGCTCGCTGACCACCAGCTTTGCCCGGGTCGAGGTAACGGTTCCGAAGGTCCATCAGCTTGGCGCAATCGAGCGCGTCAAAGGCTCCGCAAACAGCAATCCAGCGAAGGATTTCACCGCAACGAATGTCGCCTTCTATGAAGGCGCCCCGCAATTCGCCAAGGCGGTCGGCGCCGACATCGCCATGCGCGGCGACCGCGCGCTGGTTTTCGTGCATGGCTTCAACAACGGTTTCGACGACGGCGTCTACCGGTTGACGCAGATTGCGCACGATACGAAATATCCCGGCACGCCGGTGCTGTTCTCATGGGCGTCGAGCGGCAAGACCACGGGCTATATCTACGACAAGGAAAGCGCCAACGCCGCGCGCGACGATCTCGAAGAGACGCTGCGCATGCTGGCCAAGACGAAGGTCAAGAGCATCGACATCATCGCCCATTCGATGGGCACCTGGGTGACGATGGAGGCGCTGCGCCAGCTTGCCATCACCGGCGACCGCGATCTCAGCGACAAGCTTGGCTATGTCATCCTTGCCTCACCCGATATCGATGTCGATGTCTTCAAGAAGCAGATGATCCGCTACGGCAAGCCCGACAAGCCGTTCGCCATCCTGCTTTCGGGCGACGATCGCGCCCTCAGACTCTCCTCGCTGATCTCCGGCGATAAGCCGCGCGTCGGCGACTATGGCGATGCGGCCGACCTCGCCAGCTATGGCGTTTCGGTGGTCGACCTCACCAAGACCAAAGGCGGCGACCGCCTGAACCACGCCAAATTCGCCGACAACCCGTTTTTGGTGCAGTTGCTCGGCGACCGGCTGCGCGCGCCGGCCGGCCTGGCATCGGAAGAAGCCAATCCGGCGCAGCCGATCGACAATCTCGGCCAAGGCATCGGCAAGGCCGTCGGCTCCGTCGCCGAGATCGTCATCACCACCCCGTTCAGGGTGCTGACCATCGCCACCGGCGGATGAGCGGCGGCTGAGCTAGTTCGGAATATAAGTAGCGATCCTTCGCGCCCCCCTCTGTCCTGCCGGACATCTCCCCCACTTGGGGGGAGATTGGCAGCTTCGGCGCTCCGCTCATTCCTACGACGGTGAAGATTGGCGAAAGCCGAGGTGACGTCCAATCTCCCCCCTCGTGGGGGAGATGTCCGGCAGGACAGAGGGGGGCGCGAACCCGCCGGCATCAAAGGTTCTACACCGCAGCAACCCTAAACGAACAGATCAACCTTCTGGAACGTCGTCACGTCGATCAGGCCGACATCGGAAATCCTCAGTTCCGGGATGACGACCAGCGCCAGCAGCGAGTGCTGCATGTAGGCGTTGTTCAGCGAACAGCCCATCTTGCGCATCGCCTCGGTGAGCATGTCGGCCTTGACTGCCACGATTTCGGCGCGCTCGTCCGACATCAGCCCGGCGATCGGCATTTCGACCAGTGCCAGTTCCTTGCCCTTGGAGAACAGCACGACTCCACCGCCGCCCTCGCCCAGCCGGTTGACCGCCAGTGCCATGTCCTGCTTGGAGGTGCCGACGACGATGATGTGGTGCGCATCATGCGCCACGCTGGAGGCCATGGCGCAGTCGGCCATATAGCCGAAGCCGGAGACGAAGGCATTGGTGACGCCGCCGGTGCCCCGGTGGCGCTCGACCACCGCGATCTGGCAAACGTCGTTGCGACGGTCCATGGCGACCAGCCCGTCCTCCACCGGAAGATCGGCCTCGAGAGCCCGCGTCGGCGCCTGGTTCTCGATCACGCCGATGACCCGCACCCGCACCTCGTTGGCGCCCATGGGCGCCACGATGTCGAAATCCCCCGGTTTGAGCTTCTTGCCGAGCTTGACGGTGTTCTTCGCCGTCTTCGGATAGTCATAGGCCGGAATGTCGATTTCGAGCTTGCCGCCCTTGGCCAGCCTGACGCCGCGGCCATAGACCTCGTCGATGGTCATCGCGGCCAGATCGGAGACGATCAGCAGATCGGCGAGCCGCCCCGGCGCGATCGAGCCCAACTCGCGCTCCAGCTTGAAATGCTGGGCGGTGTTGAGCGTCGCCATCTGGATCGCCGTCACCGGCTTCAACCCCTGGCTGATGGCGTGCCGGACCACCCGGTCCATATGGCCTTCATGGACAAGCGTGCCGGAATGGCTGTCGTCGGTGCACAGGATGAAGTTGCGCGGGTCGAGCCCGCTCTCCGTCACCGCCTTGATCTGCGAGGCGACGTCGTACCAGGCGGAGCCCAGCCTCAGCATCGCCTTCATGCCCTGGCGGACGCGGGCGATCGCGTCCTCGGCGCGCGTGCCTTCATGGTCGTCCTCGGGTCCGCCGGCGACATAGCCGTGGAACGGCAGGCCGAGATCGCGCGAGGCGTAATGGCCGCCGACGGTCTTGCCCGCCCTCACCGTCGCGGCGATCTCGCCCGACATCACCGGATCGTTGGCCGCGACACCGGGAAAATTCATCACCTCGCCAAGCCCGATGACGTTTTCCCAGGTCATCGCCTCGGTGACATCGGCGACCGTCAACTCGGCGCCGGCATGCTCCAGCCCCGGTGCGGAGGGCACGCAGGACGGCATCTGCACATGCACGTTGATCGGCATGGCGACGGCCTCGTCATGCATCAGCCGCACGCCCGGCAGGCCGAGCACGTTGGCGATTTCATGCGGGTCGATGAACATCGAGGTGGTGCCATGCGGGATAACCGCGCGGCAGAACTCCGTCACCGTCACCATGCCGCTCTCGACATGCATGTGCGCGTCGCAAAGGCCCGGCACCAGATAGCGCCCGCCGGCGTCGACCACCTTGGTGCCCTGCCCGATAGCGTGACCGGCATTCGGCCCGCAATAGGCGAAGCGGCCGCCGGCAATGGCAATGTCGGTGCCGGCGATGATCTCGCCGGAGTGAACGTTGACCCAGCGCCCATTGCGGATGACGAGATCGGCGGGCCGCCTGCCCATCGCCACGTCGACCAGATGCGTCGACACCTCGGCCCAGGGTTTTGGTTTCGTCGCACGCGCGGTCTTCGCCATGAAGGGACTCCTGTTTTCCCGACTGTGCCAAGCCGCGCGGATTTTGACCAGCGAGATCAGCGGATTGCTTGAGCGCTCCTCGGCCTTCACATCGATCGTGATTCTCGCGTTTCGTTGCGAGGTCGCGATTCGTTGCTTTGTGACGGCAGTTATGCTATCGGCATGGTGCTGATTTGCGCCAACGACCCGCCGCCGAGGCGGGTTTTTTGTTTCGGCGCCGGCCGTTAAGTATCCTCCCGCTGTTCCCTGTCGCGGCAGTTGAGAAGGTCGACCAGATCGTCGGCCTCTTCGATGGGCATGTCGATCAAGGGGACGCCCACCTCGACAACCGGCAGGCCAGTGAACACATCAATGATGTCCCAGGTGCCTTCAGGTGTCTTCTCAATGTCGTAGCGTTGAGCCATGGGGGTGGAGCATGGATAGAGGAGAAGATTTAGCGCGTTTTACCCGGTCACCGCTCGTTTGGCCTACGGCATTGCGGAAATGATTCCCGTCCAGTCTGATCAAGCGCCTCAAGTAATGGGGCAAGAGTGCTGGGCAGCCGGAGGTCGACAGCCAGATTTAGCACGTCGTGTAAATGCCGGCGATTATCTTCGGAACGGATCAATTGCCGTACGGCCTTGGCAACAGACTTCCCTCGTCCTGTGTCAAACTCTGCCATGTTCGGGGTTCCAGTAACTTTAGTCCGAAACTCAGCCGCTGCGAAATAGTTCCAGCGATCTTGTTTGAATCTCTGTGGGTGGTTGGAGCTGGCTCGGTGACGGCAGCTATGTGGGCGCGGTGCTGATTGCGCCAACGGCCCGCCGTCAAGGCGGGTTTTTTGTACCAGGTTTCAGCGATGGCAGAAGATGGCTTGACGGCCTTTGGCTGGCGTCTGAAAAGGACTGGCCTGCGGACGTGGCGGAATTGGTAGACGCAAGGGACTTAAAATCCCTCAGCTACGGCTATCCGGGTTCGATTCCCGGCGTCCGCACCAGATTGTATTTATGGCTTCGCGAGCCGGCAGTGCCCGGACCGTTTGGAATGTGATGGCGGCCGGCCTGTTGTGAGCGACATCGCGCGCCGACCAGCGAATTTCTCATTGAACGGCCCGCGGCTGGCGACCCCAACTGGGCTGGTCGGAGGCAAACAAGAGCCAGCCTGGCTCTATGTCACCAAACTGACACCTGTCCCGGTGCAGTTTCCGAATACGCGACCACATTTCGCTGATCGGGGGCAAAGACTGGAACCGCCAATCAACACGAGACCGAGTGTCGCGTGGGTCGCGGCATCGTCCATTGCGACAGCCATCATCGTTGCGTTGGCCGCCTGGTATTTCTACGGCAGCCGGGCAATGCCGGGCTCTGGGCCGGCTTCTGTACTGGTCTCCGGGCCGGTTACTGGCGGTTCACTGCAAATAATGGGTTCCGAAACGATGCGGCCGGTCGTCACGGTCTGCGCCGAGGCATTCATGGCCGACAATCCCGAGGCCGACATCATCGTGCGCGGCGGCGGCTCCGGCGACGGTATGGCAGCGCTGCTCCACGGCATGATCGATATCGGCATGATCTCACGGCCACTGTCGCCGAAGGAGATTGGGTTCGCAACCGCGAAAGGTATCGATCTGACGCAGTTCGAGCTGGCGCTGGACGGCGTTGCTATCGTCGTGCACCGAACCAACCCGCTGCGCGAAATCGATGTCGATCAGCTCCGCGCCATCTGGTCCGGAGATTTATCGCAATGGCGGGAGCTCAGCGGCGGCCCCGGCGAGATCCAACCACTTGCCCGCGCCAAGGGTCTGGAACCGAGGAGGTGTTCGCCGAGCGGGTATTGAAAGGACAAAGGGAGGGTGTGGCAAAGGAATTGCCAACAAACGAGGCCATTGTCGCCGAGGTCTCCGCGCAGCCGAATGCTATCGGATACACCGGCCTCGGAGCGCTCCGCAATGCCTCGGACCTCGTCCATGTCCTGGCCATACGCAGCCAATCTTCCTCGGTCTTGCCGAGCGCCGATACGGTGTGGTCAGGCAGCTACCCGCTGACACGCGCCTTGCTTTTGATCAATCCGGGGACGCCGTCGGGACTTGCCGCCTCGTTCATCGCGTACTGCACCGGCCCCGCCGGACAGGCCTTGGTGAAGCGCGCCGGCTATGTCGAGATCGCGGCGGGCGAGCCATGAGCGCGCGCCGGGTCGTCGGTTTGGCGGTCGGCGTGCTCGCCTGGGCATTCTCCATGCCGGCGCTCGCCGAGCCGCGGGTCGAGGATTTCCGCGTACGCAAGCTCGTCGTCGGCACGATGCGGGTGCCACCCTTTGCATCGCGCGGCGATGATGGCGTATGGAGCGGCCTGAGCATCGAGCTCTGGCAAAAAGTGGCCTCGCAATTGAACCTTGGCTATGAATTCCGCGAGTTCGACTATGATCCCGATGCCATGGTCCAGGCCTTGCAGACCCGCCAAATCGATCTGGTGGTCGCCGCCATGCCGGTCACGACGGACGGTGAGGCGCGCTTCGATTTCTCGCATGCCTACTTCGCCGCGGGCGTTGGTGTCGCGGTGCGCAGCGAGCCAACCGCCGGTATCCTGGCGACCCTGCGCAGGCTGTTTACCTGGCAGTTGCTTGTTCCAATCGGCGGCCTCGTGGGTCTACTGCTGCTTGTCGGCACGTCGTTGTGGCTGATCGAGCGACGCCGCAATCCCGGCCATTTCGATCCCCGCATGATGCAGGGCATTGGCGATGGCATCTGGTGGGCCGCCGTGACGATGACGACGACCGGCTATGGCGACAAGACGCCGATCACCTGGCGCGGCCGCGCCATCGCTCTTGTCTGGATGTTCACCAGCATTTTCTGCATCGCCACCTTTTCGGCGACGCTCGCCTCGTCTTTGGTCGTTGGCCGGCTTAAGAGCAGCGTTGACGGTCCCGAAGACTTGCCGCGAGCCCGTGTGGGAACAGTGGCGGGTACAGCCGGCGAGTTGTGGACTAAGGCGCAGGGCCTGAAGGTGCAGACCTACCCTTTCCTGATCCAGTCCAGCAAGGCGCTCAAGCGCGGTGAAGTGGAGGCGCTGGTGGTGGAGCGCGCCATCCTTGGACACATGATCCAGGAATACCAGTGGAACGACTTGCTTATCCTGCCGCAAACCCTGGCGGTCCGCGACTACGCGATCGCCACTCCAAGCGGCAGCCCGCTCATGGAGGACATCAACCGCGCCGTGCTGACGGTGACCCATCATCCCGATTGGAAAGAGCTCGTGCATCGCTACGTCGGCCAAAGCGAACCCTGAATTCGGAATGACCGAGGGGTCCCGGCCGACCGAAGCCGGCGATGCGATGCGGGTTTCTCTCCTACACGGATTTCTCTCGCCGATAAATTCGCCTGCCGCCTCGTGCCGTGGATTTGGACCGCGAAGAGACCGTCGCTCTGTTTCAGATGCGGCCGGCAGCGACAAGCACGGCCCTGTAGCGGCGCGCAAACCTGCTCGACGGGCGGCTCAGATAGCCGGACGCCGCAATATCCCAGCACGCGCCCAGTTCACGATCGAAAGCCGGCGGCTCGAATTGCTGCAGGCCGCTGCGGGGATAGATCGTGAACTCGCCGAACACCGGCTCTCCGCCGTCTTCGTAGAAATCGACTCGCATCATGTCGAATTCGCCGCCCAGTATCTCGGCAGCCTCGACCATGCGCGAAAAGCTTTGCGGCCGGGCAATTTCCAGCGACGCGTCGATGCCGCCCTGGACGACTGCCAGCCGGCGCCAGTCGCGATCGAAAAGTGCCGTCTTCCGCACCGTCGAGCGGAAAGACGTGACCACGACAAAGGCGACACGGCCGGCAATCACGTTGAACTTGTAGTCGATGGGCTGATAGTCATGATCCTTGCCGATCAGCGTCTCGACGAAAACCTGCGGCTTGATGTGGGCATAGCCGCGCTCCAGCTTGCGGCTGCCATAGGTCTCGGCGAGGTGCCTGGACATCTCGGCAATGATCGCGTCCCGATCGGCGGTTGCGGGGTCCGGAACGACGGCATTCATGTTGCAGCCGTGATTGCATTTGACGATGTATGGAATCGTCAATTCGTCGAAGGGGATTTCGCGCGGGTCGTCGCCGCGCCACAGCACCGCCGGGACAAGCAGCCAGGGAAGCCGATCCCGGACGAATTCCTTGGCTTTCAGCTTGTCGAGCACAATCGCAAACCGCGGATCGTCGTCGAAAATCTTGCGCCAATGGATCTTTTCCGTGAAGGTCGCCGGGGCAGCAAAACTGGGCAGATGCCGCATCCTTTCGGAGAAACGCTGGGTCAGGCGCCGGTAGCTGACCAGCAGCGCGACATTCAGGACCAGCAGCAGCGCCATCGCGCCAACCCGCTTCAGCGAACCCAGCTTTCCGGCGCTCATGTTTGCCGCGCCCCTTCGCTGCACCCAGATTCCGGCACGGGTCAGGCCCGGATCAGGTTCAGCTTCAGATGCTGGATCAGGATGATCGTCTTGGCATCGATAATGCGGCCGTCGTAAATGCCGGCCAAAGCCTCATCGAGCGGCATTTCCAGAACCTCGATGTCCTCGCCTTCTTCCGGCGCGCCGCCGCCGTCCGAGATGCGGTCGGCGGGCGAGTAGCGCGCGATGAAGAACCAAAGCCGCTCGGTCACGCTGCCAGGGCTCATATAGGGCGCAAACAGCCGTTCAACGTCCTTCAGCCGGTAGCCCAGTTCCTCTTCCGCCTCCTTGCGGATGCAGGTTTCCGGATCGTGTTCATCGAGCAGGCCGGCGCAGGCCTCGATCAGCGGCTCGCGGTGGCCGGTGACGTAGGCCGGGTAGCGGAACTGCCGCACGAGCAGAACCGTCGAGCGCTCGGGATCGTAAGGCAGGATCACCGCCCCGTCGCCGCGATCGTAGGTCTGGCGGATCTGCGTCTCCCATTGCCCGTCACGCCGGCGATAATCGAGGACGGTCTTTTTCAGGACGGCCCAGTCGTCGGAAAGGATTTCCTCCGAACGGATGCGAATGCGATCTTCCATGACGGACTCCGTGCTGTCGGTGGCGAGGACTACAGCGCCGCGCGTCCTCTTGGACGCGCAAAGGACGCTGTAGCACTTTTGATCTGCGCATGATCCTTTCCGAAAATCGGAATTGATTTTCGGGGTCATGCGCTAACCGCGAACCGGCCTTTGCGCAATCCCGGCAGCCATTGGTCCAGAGGTGCGCTTCACCGCCTCGTGTATGGCGCAGGCGCAATCCACTGCCTAAATAGCGGCAGCCCCTCCCCGGAGTTTTTTGATGACCACATCCCTTTTCCAGCCGATCACGCTTGACGGCCTCACCTTTCCCAACCGCATCGCGGTGGCGCCGATGTGCCAGTATTCCGCCGATGACGGGTCCGCCAGCGACTGGCACCTGTACCACTGGATGAACCTGGCGATGTCCGGCGCCGGCATGGTCACCGTCGAGATGACCGACGTCGAGCGGCGCGGCCGCATCTCGCATGGCTGCCTCGGCCTTTATTCCGACGACAACGAGGCAGCCGCCCGGCGCGCGCTGGATGCCGCCAAGCGCGTCGCCGCCCCCGGCACCAGGTTCGGCACGCAGCTTGCCCATGCAGGCCGCAAGGCTTCTAACCAGAAACCGTGGGAAGGCGGCGGACCGCTGAAGGCCGATCAGGACCCGTGGCCGATCGTGTCTGCCTCGGCAATAGCTTACGACACGGGCTGGCAGGTGCCGCGGGCGCTGGAGGATGAGGAGATCCTGCACATCATCGAACGCTTCACTGATGCGGCAAGGCGGGCCGAACGTGCCGGTTTCGACTTCATCGAATTGCACGCAGCCCATGGCTATCTGATCTTCCAGTTCCTGTCGCCGCTTTCCAACCAGCGCACCGACCGCTGGGGCGGCTCGCTGGAAAACCGCATGCGTTTTGTCGTCGAGATCGCAAAGGCGGTGAGAAAAGCCGTCCCCAAGCTGATGCTTGGGGCGCGTCTGTCGGTCAAGGAGTGGGTCGATGGCGGCTTCGATGTCGAGGACGCGATCGAAGTGGTCAAGGCGCTGAAGGCGGAGGGCGTCGCTTATCTCTGCTGCTCGAGCGGCGGCAATTCGCCGCTGCAGAAGCTGCCGACAGGCCCGGGCTACCAGGTGCACCTGGCGGAAGCCGTGCGCAAGGGCGCTGGCATCCCGACGCGGGCCGTCGGCCTGATCGACGATCCGAAGCAGGCCGAGGCGATCGTCGCCGAAGGCCGTGCCGACATGGTGGCTCTGGCCCGCGCCTTCCTGGCCGACCCGCGCTGGGCGTGGCGCGCCGCGGCCACATTCGGCGAGAAGATCCACCCGGCGCCGCAGCTTGCCCGCTCGGTGACGACGATGCGGCACTGGATGAAGGCGGCGGGCTGACCGTCCCGTTTCCACTGGCTGCGGCCCCAATGACCGCGGCCCCATTAATCGCGGCACTTGAGACCTTTGCGCCGAGGCGTTGCAACCAAATCGGTCGCTCCGCGTTGCCGGCGATGATGGACAACAAGCCTTTTGAAAAGCCGGTCGTGGTCGAGCTTGGCCATGTCGGCAAATACCGTGAGATCCGTAGCACCCAGGAAGCAGCGGAGTGCCTGATGACGGTCTGGCCACTCAATCGTGGTCCTCGGCATCGCGATGCTCTCGACACTTGCCTAAAAGTGCTGGAGGGTTATCGTTCGACAGCGGATGCGCGCCGGGCATTGGTCGAGGCCGCGAAGGAATCGGACGTGCTGGTTCCCGACGAGAGATTGTCCGACGGCAAGCTGCCCGAACGCAAACTGCCCGAAGACAAACTGCATTGAGCAGACGGAGCTTTTTCCACCGGAGGATTTCATGGCGAAGCTGACCTACAAGATCGTCGAACATGACGGGGGCTGGGCCTACAAGGTCGGCGCGACATTCTCGGAAACGTTTCCTACTCACGAGGACGCGCTGCGCGCCGCCGAGATCGCTTCGGCCGAACAGCAGGTCGCCGGCACCACGGACGGCATCCAGTACGAGGACGCCGACGGCAAATGGCACGACGAGCTCGCCGATGGCCGGGACCGGCCGCAAACCGAAGTTTCCGATTAGGCTGGCGTCGTTGCTGATGGCTTCTCGCACCTCCGGTTTTGGGAGCTGGGGCTTGGCAAGTTATTCTCTTGCTCCGATCCCGGACATGACGAATCTCAGTCCCGTTGGGAACGCTCACGATCAGGTGCGACGAAGAAGAGCGCTTGCCACGCAGCCGCTTTACAGGGCGGTCTGGTAGCGCTACCGTTTCATCATCGCGCGTGACCAGGGAGGAGCTTGGGAGCTGCCGCGGGCCAGTTAGGAAAGCGGTTTCCTTCGAAGACGTCGCAGGAAGCATTCGGGAGGAAATCGATGGCGTCTGTCGCGATTGGCGATGTCTACAAATCATTTGGAACCGTCGAGATTCTCCACGGCGTCAGCGTGGATATAGACGATGGCGAGTTCGTCACGCTGGTCGGACCGTCGGGCTGCGGAAAATCAACGCTTCTCAGGATGATTGCCGGCCTGGAAAAGATTTCGCGCGGCCAGATCGCGATTGGCGAGCGTGTCGTCAACAACGTTGCGCCAAAAGAACGCGACGTCGCCATGGTCTTCCAGAACTACGCGCTCTACCCGCACATGACCGTCGCAGAGAACATGGCGTTCTCGCTCATGCTCAAGGGCGTCGCGAAAGCCGAGAGTAGTGCTAGCGTCCAGCGCGCCGCCGAAATCCTGGGACTGGTGCCGTTGCTGGCACGCTATCCCCGGCAGCTTTCCGGCGGCCAGCGCCAGCGCGTCGCCATGGGCCGGGCGATCGTGCGCGATCCGGCGGTCTTCCTGTTC
This sequence comes from Mesorhizobium sp. M6A.T.Cr.TU.014.01.1.1, assembly GCF_004022765.1. Lineage (NCBI taxonomy): Bacteria > Pseudomonadati > Pseudomonadota > Alphaproteobacteria > Hyphomicrobiales > Phyllobacteriaceae > Mesorhizobium > Mesorhizobium sp. M6A.T.Cr.TU.014.01.1.1. Next base: position 15,709 of record NZ_RZPG01000002.1, on the reverse strand, counting down.
GACGAGCCGCTGTCCAATCTCGACGCCAAGCTCAGGGTGCAGATGCGCGCCGAGATCAAGGAATTGCACCAGCGCCTGAAGACCACGACCGTCTATGTCACCCATGACCAGATCGAGGCCATGACCATGGCCGACAAGATCGTGGTCATGCATGACGGCATCGTCGAGCAGATCGGGCCGCCGTTGGAACTCTACGACCGGCCGGATAATATCTTTGTCGCCAGTTTTATCGGCTCGCCCGCCATGAACATGCTGCGGGGCGAAATCACAACCGATGGCGGCTCACCGTCGTTTCGCGGCTCCGGCGGGATTTCAGTCCCATTGGCCACAGCACTGTCCATCGGCAGTGGCGAGCCGGTGGTGCTGGGAATACGGCCCGAGCATTTGCGGCTGTCCGACGACAGGGGCATTCCGGTGACGGTCGCGGTGGTCGAGCCGACAGGGTCCGAATTGCAGCTCATCGGCCGGACGGCTGGCGGCGAAGAGATCGTCGCGAATTTCCGGGAGCGCCACTCCTTCGCGCCGGGCGAGACCATACGCCTCACGGCCGAGCCCGGCCTAATCCATCTCTTCCACGGCGAGACCGGAAAGCGATTCAAGACGCGCAGCGAACAGTAAGAACCACGGCAACGAATAACAGGAGGAAACGAGCATGAAATTCACCAGACGTGACGTGATCCGCACGACCGCCGGCGTGGCGGCGGGAGCCTTGGGAAGCCGGTTCGTCGGCTCTTCCGCCTTTGCCCAGGAGGGGTTGACGTACAAGCCCGAAGACGGCGCGAAGCTGCGGATGCTGCGTTGGTCGCCCTTCGTGCAGGGCGATGAGGATCAATGGCTGGCCAACACCAAGCGGTTCACCGAGGCGACAGGCGTCGAGGTTCGCGTCGACAAGGAAAGCTGGGAGGACATTCGCCCCAAGGCGGCGGTCGCCGCCAATGTCGGCTCCGGTCCAGATCTCATGTTGGTCTGGTTCGACGACCCGCACCAGTACCCCGACAAGCTGCACGACGTCACGGAACTGGGTGAGTATCTGGGCTCGAAATACGGCGGCTGGCACGACGGGCCAAAGCAATATGCGACGCGGGAGGGAAAATTCCTCGGCCTGCCTCTGGCAACCATCGGCAATGCCATCGTCTACCGGGAAAGCTGGGTGAAGGAGGCTGGCTTCTCGGAGTTTCCGAAGGACACCGCAGGCTTCCTCGAGCTTTGCAAGGCCTTGCAGGCGAAGGGACATCCGGCCGGCTTCACGCACGGCCATGGCGTTGGCGACGGCAACAACTACGCTCACTGGCTGCTGTGGAGCCACGGCGGCCAGATGGTCGACGAGAGCGGAAAGGTGGCGATCAACAGCCCCGAGACCCTCAAGGCGATCGAATACGCGCAGGAACTCTACAAGACATTCATCCCCGGCACCGAAAGCTGGCTCGACGTGAACAACAACCGCGCCTTCCTGGCCGGCGAACTGGGCGTCATCGCCAATGGCATTTCCGTGTATAACACGGCCAAGACCAACAAGGACAATGATCCGAAACTGGCTGAAATCGCCAAGGACATGCGCACGACCAGCCTGCCGATCGGTCCGGTCGGAAAATCGGTCGAGTTGTTCCAGGTGACCACGGCCGTGATCTTCGACTACACACCCTACCCCAACGCGGCCAAAGCCTATCTGCAGTTCATGTTCGAGGAGCAGCAGATGGCGGAGTGGATCACCTCCTCGGCCGGCTATTGCTGCCAGACGCTCAAAGCCTTCGACAACAATCCGGTGTGGACGGCCGACCCGAACAATGCCGCTTACGCCAAGGCCTCGGCGACGCTGCGTCCCAATGGCTATGCCGGGCCGCTCGGCTATGCCTCGGCGGCGACCATGGCCGACTATGTCCTGGTGGACATGTTCGCCAAGGCCGTGACGGGCCAGGCGACGGCCCAGGAGGCGATGGAAGAGGCGGAGAAGCGCGCAAACCGGTACTATCGCGTTTGATCACAGCCGAGCCGGGCAGCCGCAACCGGCTGCCCGGTCTGGTTCCTGAAATCGCGTGGCGGCCACTCAGGCCACCATGCCACCAGACCTTATGAGGAGCCGTCCCATGGCCGTGTCGTCCGCTGCCGTTCAGCCGCGTCCGTCGATCCTGTCGCGGAGCCTGTCGCTCTTGGCCGACAGCCGGAACGCGCTTGGCTTCGGCTTCATGCTGCCGGCGGCAGCGCTGCTGCTGGTCTTCCTGACCTATCCGCTCGGGCTCGGCGTCTGGCTCGGCTTCACCGATGCCCGCATCGGCCGCCCCGGTATCTTCATAGGCACCGAAAACTATCAATATCTGTGGGATGACGCCGTCTTCTGGCTCTCCGTCTTCAACACCTTGCTCTACACGATAAGCGCCTCGATCCTGAAGTTCGTGCTCGGCCTCTGGCTGGCGCTTATCCTCAATCAAAATCTTCCCTTCAAATCGTTCTTCCGCGCCATCGTGCTGTTGCCGTGGGTGGTGCCGACGGTGCTGTCGGCCATCGCCTTCTGGTGGATCTACGATTCGCAGTTCTCCATCCTGTCCTGGGCGCTTATGGAAATGGGCCTGATCGACCATCGCATCAATTTCCTCGGCGACCCGGAGAACGCGCGCGCTTCGGTTATCGCGGCCAATGTCTGGCGCGGCATTCCGTTCGTCGCCATCACGCTGCTTGCCGGCCTGCAGACGATTCCCCAGTCGCTTTACGAGGCCGCCACGCTCGATGGCGCCAGCCGCTGGCAATTGTTCCGCTTTGTGACGCTGCCGCTGCTGACGCCGATCATCGCCATCACCATGACGTTTTCGGTGCTGTTCACCTTCACCGATTTCCAGCTGATCTATGTGCTGACCCGTGGCGGACCGGTGAATGCCACCCATCTGATGGCGACACTGTCCTTTCAACGCGGCATTTCGGGGGGCCAGCTTGGCGAGGGCGCCGCGATTGCGGTCGCCATGATCCCGTTCCTGCTGGCGGCGATCCTGTTCAGCTATTTCGGCTTGCAACGCCGCAAATGGCAGCAGGGCGGCGGAGACTGACATGGCCACGACCAAGAAGACGAAACGTCCGGAACTCGACGAAGGCGGCATGGGCTACCTTCAGAGCCTGCCGCGGCGCGTGGTGACGGTCTATCTGCCGTTGCTGGTGTTCGTGATCGTGCTGCTGTTCCCGTTCTACTGGATGACGATCACTGCGGTTAAGCCCAATCTCGAGATGACCGACTACGCCAATTTCAACCCGTTCTGGGTTGTGCATCCGACCTTGGAGCACATCCGCTATCTTTTGTTCGACACGTCCTATCCGGGCTGGCTGCTCAACACGATCATCATCTCCACCGCCGCCACATTCCTGTCGCTGCTGGCTGCGGTGTTCGCTGCCTATGCGATCGAGCGGCTGAGGTTTTCAGGGGCGCGGCAGGTCGGCCTCGCGGTCTTCCTCGCCTATCTCGTGCCGCCCTCGATCCTGTTCATCCCGCTGTCGGTGATGGTGTTCAACCTTGGGCTTTACGACACGCCCTTCGCGCTCATCCTCACCTACCCGACCTTCTTGGTGCCCTTCTGCACGTGGCTGCTGATGGGCTACTTCCGCTCCATCCCGTTCGAACTGGAAGAATGCGCGCTCATTGACGGGGCGAGCCGGTGGCAGATCCTCACCAAGATCGTGCTGCCGCTGTCGGTGCCCGGACTGATTTCGGCCGGGATATTCGCATTCACCCTGTCATGGAACGAATTCATCTACGCCCTGACGTTCATCCAGTCGTCCGAAAACAAGACTGTGCCGGTCGGGGTGCTCACGGAGCTTGTCCGCTCCGACGTCTATGAGTGGGGAGCGCTGATGGCCGGAGCGCTGATCGGCTCCCTGCCGGTGGTCGTGCTCTATTCGTTCTTTGTCGAGCATTACGTTTCGTCGATGACTGGCGCGGTGAAGGAATAGCGCGCTGCCTCGGTCCCGGCGGCCGCGGATGCCCGTTGAAGAGCATCCTGCCGGCCGGTCCGGTCGTGGGCTGATTACTTGCCGCAGTACTGATCGTTGACGTTCATTCGGGCGTTGGCGTCGGGTCCTGGCGAGTTTGAGGCGCAAGGTCCAACCGGGCCGGGGTTGCCCTGGATGTTCAGACCCGAGGCGTCGCCATTGATGCTGCCGGTGGCGCTGGGATCAGCGGTCATCCGCTCTTCGTTGGTGGGAACTGGGTTCGTGGGAGCTGGGCTATTGGATAAAACATCCGACGATTGCGCCATTGCGGACGTGGCGAGGCCAATCGTGAAGACCGAGGCTGCGAGAATTTTGGTAAGCATAAAGAGACTACTCCATTCCATGTGGTTGCAGATGTCGACTTCGTGCGACCGCCAAAGAATCCATCAGCCGGCTCGAAGTTCCGATGAAAAGGTCGTTAAGGCGCGCAAGCTTCGACACCTTTTTGTGACCAGTGCGTGAAGAGGTTTGGGATGCTTCGGCAGTTTTGAGCAACGCGAGATCGGCGACGTGCCCGCCTGTCGAGATCAGCCTGCGAACGCGCGCTCAAGGGAGATGGCACAGGTGGATCCGTCGTTCGGACGGCATTGCCGCCGGCCATCCGCCGCGCTATCTCAGGCGACCCTCTCTACCTGAGGCGATCCTGTCTGCCTCAGGTGACCTTTTGCCGGAGCCTCCCATGCCCGAAATCGTCACCGCCGCCATGCTCGTCATCGGCGACGAGATTCTGTCCGGCCGCACCAAGGACAAGAATATCGGCCACCTCGCCGATATCATGACGGCGATCGGCATCGACCTGAAGGAGGTGCGCATCGTTCCCGACGAGGAAGACGAGATCATCGCCGCGGTGAATGCCGTGCGTGCCCGCTACACCTATGTCTTCACGACCGGCGGCATCGGCCCCACGCATGACGACATCACCGCGGACGCGATTTCCAAGGCCTTCGGCGTGCCCTGCGAATACGACGCCAAAGCCTATGCCATGCTGGAAGCGAGCTACGCCGCGCGCGGCATCGAATACACCGAGGCGCGCAAGCGCATGGCGCGGATGCCGCGCGGTGCCGACCATATCGACAATCCTGTGTCCATCGCGCCGGGCTTTCGTATTGGCAACGTCCATGTCATGGCCGGCGTGCCGTCGATTTTCCAGGCGATGCTCGACAATGTGGTGCCGACGCTGAAGGCCGGCACAATGATGCTGTCGGCCACGGTGCACTGTCCGTTCGGCGAAGGGCTGGTCGGCGGACCGCTGGGCGACATTCAGAAGGCGCATCCGGATACAATCATCGGGTCCTATCCGAAATATGGCGACGGCAAGTTCTGGACGGAGCTGGTCGTGCGTGCCCGCAGCCAGGAAGCGCTGGACGCCGCCCGCGCCGATGTCGAGGCGATGGTCGCAGGCCTCGCCAGCGCGGTCAGTTGATCTATAGCGCGTCGCGTCTGAGAGGATCCATGCGACGCTCTTTAGGTTCTTGTTTTTATGCATGTCGTTATCCCAAAACCGCTGCGCACCCTCGGTTCACGCCCGAGGGCATGCTTTTGGGCGACATGCATTAGGCCGGAACCAAGCATGGTGCTGTAACGTTTCTCGCGGGCGAGTTTCGATCGCCGTAAAATGAGGGATTACCATGCGATTCAAGACCATCGTCGCCATACTGCAGAACGAACAGGATGCGGAGCGCGTGCTCGAATGCGCCATTCCGCTTGCCGATAAGTTCCAGAGCCATCTCATCGGCATTCATGCCGAAGCGCTTCCCGTCCCCTACACCTCGGCCACCGGCTTTCCCGACACCGAGTTCCTGCAGGTTTCAGCCGACATGAACAAGGAGCGTGCTGAAAAATTGCGGGCGGTTTTCCTCAGGCATATCGAAGATTCCGGCCTGTCTTTCGAGTGGCGCAGCCTCGAGAGCTTTTCCGGAGATAGCGCGCTGACCGGCATCCCAACCGTTCGCACCGCGGATCTGATCATCGCCGCGCAGCGCGAGTCCGGCGGCGATCCGAGCGCCGACGTCGACACGCTGGTCTACGACGCCGGCCGGCCGGTGCTAGTCGTGCCCCATTCGGGCCCGCTCGTCACCAGCTTCAAGCATGTGCTGCTCGCCTGGAACGGCAGCAAGGAAGCCGCGCGCGCCGCCTTCGACGCCCTGCCCTTCATCATCGAGGCCGAGAAGACGGATATTGTCGTCATCGACCCGCCGGATACGCTTGACGCGGCTCCCGAGGCGGCCGGCGCCGAAATCGCCGCCGCCCTGTCCAGACATGGCGCCACGGTCAGCGTCTCGGTGCTGCAATCGGGCGGCCATTCGGTCGACGACGTGATCCAGACCAGGATTGCCGAAACCGGCGCCGACCTGCTCGTGCTTGGCGCCTACAGCCATTCCTGGCTGCGCCAGCTTCTGTTCGGCGGGGTCACGCGCACGGTGCTGCGCACGGTGCCGGTGGCAGCTTTCCTGTCGCGGTAAGAAGCGTAGATCAAGAACTCTGGCGCGCGGCGAAATACGCCCCGACATGGTCAACGACGGTGGAAGTCAGGTCATCGGGCGCATGAGGGCTGCGCCGCAAGGCCACGTCATAGTAACCAATCGACGGAAGGCCTTGCTCAGGCCCAAACGGCACCAGTTCTCCCGATAAGGTTGCAATCGGTAACGGCGCGACTGCCAGCCCCGCCACCACCAACGCAAGCTGGCCCGCGAGATTCTCACTTGTACAAGCGATCTGATAAGAGATGCCGGCTGCGTCGAGCGCGTCGATGGCTGACTTCCGCCAAATGCAACTCGCTGGACCTGCGGCGACAGCCAGCGGACGACGGAGATGGGCGGTTCCATGCGCAAGGCCTGCCCACACAAGCCGATCTCTATGGATGGCCGTGTCGGGCGATCCAGTTCGACCCGTCGCGCCAGCCGTCACCAGTGCGACATCCAGTTCGCCCTCATCCAGCATCCGCGACATCGTGCTGCTTGTGCGACACGTCACGCTGATCTCCACCAACGGATAGGCCGCTGTATAGCTGGCGAGAACCGAGGGAAGGAACGCAACTGCATATTCGTCCGTCATTCCCAGCCGCACAGCGCGTCCCTGCGACAGGGGATTGAATCGCACTATCGCCTCTTCGGCGATTCCAAGAGCGCGCCGCGCGTAGGTCAGAAGCGCTTCACCTGCTGGCGTCAACATTATCGAGCGCCCTTGATGCACAAAGATCGGCTGTCTGATCTGCGTTTCAAGCCGTTTCATTTGCATGCTGATGGCAGATGGCGTCCGGTGCACTGTTCGGGCAGCACCGACGAAGCTGCCTGTGTCGACAACCGCCATCAGAGTACGCAGGAGAGAGTTGTCCAGCCCCAACAGAACGCCCGAATCCGGCCCAAAGCGTGCGTGGTTCGGCATGAGTGGCAAGCCCCAATTCGCCAATTTCGTTGATGTCGAGTGTAAGTCCTTTTCGTTTGTCGGAGCAATCAGCCTTGGCCAAACTGAGTAAAACCAATTGCACAGCCGGCATGGTGACCGGCTAGCTGCGTCTGGGCATGGGCAAATACACCGCTTGAGGAACCCACTCAATGAACACGGCGCTAGATCTTGCCTACCGTGCAGCACGAGCCTGGATCGACGGATTGGATGAACGTTCGGTGGCTGCAACGGCCAGTCTTATGGATCTCAAACGGTCTTTTGCCGGCCCACTGCCATACGAAGGCAGCAGTGCAGAGGAAGTGGTTCAAGCACTTGCCAGGGATGCCGGCCCCGGGATGCATGGCAGCGCAGGCGGACGCTTCTTTGCCTGGGTGATTGGCGGCGGCCTGGAATCCGCACTGGCGGCCGACTGGCTGGTAACCACCTGGGATCAGAACGCGACCGTCTATGCCTCCAGTCCGGCCTCCGCCGTGATCGAGGAAACAGCCGGCGAATGGATCAAGGAGTTGCTCGACCTGCCGCGAGACGCCTCTTTTGCGTTCACCAGCGGTTGCCAAATGGCGCATATGACCAGCCTTGCGGCTGCACGCGCGGCGCTGCTGAGGCGCGTCGGCTGGAACGTGGAAGAGGACGGGCTGATTGGCGCGCCGGGGATCAGGGTGCTGACGAGCGACCAGCGACACGTCACCGTAGACCGCGCGGTGCGCTTTCTGGGGATCGGCCGCAAGGCTATTGATCAGTTGAAAACGGACGGGGATGGACGCGTCTCTCCTGCGGTTCTCGACGGCGCGCTTTCCGACAGTTCCACACCGACCATGCTGGTGCTGAATGCTGCCGACTTGAACATCGGCGCCTGTGACGCGTTCAGGGAGTTGATATCGATGGCGCATTCAGCCGGCGCCTGGGTTCACATCGACGGTGCCTTCGGCCTATTCGCACGCGCCAGCCGAACGTACCGCCACCTGCTGGACGGCGTGGAACTGGCGGATAGCTGGGCGACCGACGGCCACAAATGGCTGAATGTTCCTTTCGATTGCGGTATCGCCATCATCGCAGACCGGGAAGCACATCGCACAGCTATGACATCGAGCGCATCCTATGTCGCGCCAACCTCAATTGCGCGGGACCAGTCAGACTGGAACCCAGAATACTCTCGCCGCGCGCGTGGCGTTCCCGTCTATGCTGCCCTCAAGCAACTCGGCCGCAGCGGCATGGAGGCTTTGGTTGATCGCTGCTGCGCGCATTGCGCCAACATCGTCGAGGGGATAGGCGAACTACCGGGCGCCGAGATCCTTGCGAGGCCAACGCTCAATCAAGGCCTGCTCAGGTTCGCTCGGCCTGGCGCTTCACCTGCGGAAAATGATGCTTTTACCGACGAAACGATTCAAAAAATCAATGCCACAGGCGAAGCCTTCTTCTCCGGCACGACCTGGCGCAATCACCGCGCCATGCGCGTCAGCGTGGTTAACTGGCGCACCAGCGAGCAAGATGTGAAGCGGGCGATCGCGGCCGCGACTTCTGTGCTGACGCCGGAAGTGGCTGTGCCGATCGGACTGGAGGTTGCGCCACTTGCCAACACCTAGGCTTTCCAGTTAATTCCGCGCGCATTCCCTCAAGTGTCTGCGCGCGATCTCGCGCGCTGCGGAGTGCGCAGAAAAATGTCCCTTCCCGAAAAGGCCTTTCCCGTCTCGTGGGATCAGTTCCACCGCGATGCGCGTGCGCTCGCCTGGCGGCTTGCCGGCGCCAACAAAGGCCAATGGAAAGCGATCGTCTGCATCACACGCGGCGGCCTGGTTCCGGCCGCCATCATCTCGCGTGAGCTAGGGATCCGGGTCATCGAGACGGTTTGCGTCGCCTCCTATCACGACTACGCCAGCCAGGGGCAGCTGCAGGTGCTGAAGGAGGTCACGCCGGCACTGCTCGCCGATGACGGCGCCGGCGTGCTGATCATCGACGACCTCACAGACACCGGCAAGACCGCGGGCATCGTGCGCGCCATGATGCCCAAGGCGCATTTCGCCACCGTCTATGCCAAGCCGAAAGGCAGGCCGCTGGTCGACACCTTCGTCACCGAGGTCAGCCAGGACACCTGGATCTATTTTCCGTGGGACATGGGCTTCACCTACCAGAAGCCGATCGCCGACGACCACGTCGGCTGATTCGCGGCAACTGCCTTTTCTCCTGGAACAGCCAGGCGAGCACTTCTTGCCGGCGACCACTTCTTGAAAGCATGCCGCGGCGCACGATATTTCCTGAATCGACGCCTCTTGGCGTGGTTAACCAGTGCGTATGAGGTTTTTTACTTTTATTGCCCATGATTAGCCGTAAGATTCACGAGACGGCAGATGATTCTGGAGGCTGGGGCAAGCTTCTCCGATGTTGACGACGCCAGCAACGCACAACCATTTGGCCGAAAGGGTCCAGCGGCTCTTCGGCACAGCGCCGTGCCGCCTGCAGGTTGCAGCACTGCCCTGGCGCGATACCAAGCATGGCATCGAGATCATGCTGATCACCAGCCGCGATACCGGCCGCTGGGTGCTTCCCAAGGGCTGGCCTGAGGCCAAGGAACTGCTTTGCGAAGCGGCGGCACGCGAGGCCGGCGAGGAAGCCGGACTGCGCGGCACGATCTCCCACCACGAAGCCGGCCGCTACTTCTATGCCAAGGCATTGGCTTCAGGCGAGGAAGTGCCTTGCGAAGTCCTGGTGTTTCCGCTGCAGGTCGACAAGATCGCCGACCGGTGGAAGGAAAAGCGCTCACGCACCCGCAAATGGGTCAGCTGCGCCGAGGCCGTGCGCATGGTCAATGAGCCGGACCTTTGCCAGATCATCGCCTATTTCTGTGCCGACCCGCACCAATTCTCCTGAGCAAGACGTAGGCGCGCCGGCCGCGCATCGCGCGGGTAAAAATCGAAACCCTCCGCGTCACTTTCTATCCCCGTTATCCACATGTGTGACACACAAGATGTTGGGGTCATAAAAGCTACGCAAACGAATCCTTGACGGCGCAAAACGAGTCGCCTTTTATAGGCCATGCGCTCCTGTTGAGAGCGCGACCGGAAAGTTCTGAGCCCGGTCTTTTTCCCGGATTATGTGCGTTTTGGCCGCATTTCCGCCTGGTTACGAGGCTGGCGGAAGCGTTGCAATTGTGGGGTCTTTGGGGGCGAAAGGGAAAAATGTTGGACTGGAATAAATTGTCTGTTAACACTATATTTAGTGTTTGCAGGTAGGTTCGACGCTAGATAGTGTGAAGTTCCCTCGATTGAGGGAGTCGCAAAAAAGTTTCAGTCTTGAGGGATCCGCAGGGTTCGTCGGCGCGTTGGACGGCTACTTCGCAAGGAGTTCGACCAGCAGGGCGGGCGGAGGCTGTGAAAAGGAGCCGGCCGTTTTTCGAACGCCGGCAGACGGCGGACATGCGCGTTTCAGAAAGGGGCAGAAATCCCCTGGGAAAAGCGCTATATGTAGACACAAAGGATAGGACCAATGCGCATCGAGCGTCGTTTCACCAAGCAGGGGCAGTCGGCTTATGCGGAGATCGAATTCCGCAAGGCGCTTTCGGAGATCAAGAATCCGGATGGCTCGGTGGTGTTCCGCTTGGACAATATCGATGTGCCGGCGCAGTTCAGCCAGGTTGCCGCCGACATCCTGGCGCAGAAATATTTCCGCAAGGCCGGCGTGCCCGCGCGACTGAAGAAGGTCGAGGAGAACGACGTCCCCTCCTTCCTGTGGCGCTCCGTCGCCGACGAGGCCGAACTGGCAAAGCTGCCCGAAGCCGAGCGCTACGGCTCCGAGATCGACGCCCGCCAGGTCTTCGACCGCCTCGCCGGCACCTGGACCTATTGGGGCTGGAAGGGCGGCTACTTCAAGTCGGAGGAGGACGCCCGCGCCTTCCGCGACGAGCTTGCCTATATGCTGGCCACCCAGCGCGTCGCGCCGAACTCGCCGCAATGGTTCAACACCGGCCTGCACTGGGCCTATGGCATCGACGGCCCGAGCCAGGGCCACTTCTATGTCGACCCGTTCACCGGCAAGCTGACCAAGTCGAAATCTTCCTACGAGCATCCGCAGCCGCATGCCTGCTTCATCCAGGGCGTGCAGGACGATCTCGTCAACGAAGGCGGCATCATGGACCTGTGGGTGCGTGAAGCGCGCCTGTTCAAATATGGCTCCGGCACCGGCTCCAACTTCTCGTTCCTGCGCGGCGAGGGCGAAAAACTGTCCGGCGGCGGCCGCTCGTCCGGCCTGATGAGCTTCCTGAAGATCGGCGACCGCGCGGCGGGCGCCATCAAGTCGGGCGGCACGACGCGCCGCGCCGCAAAGATGGTCATCGTCGACGCCGACCATCCCGATATCGAGGAATTCATCGACTGGAAGGTCAATGAGGAGCAGAAGGTCGCCTCGCTGGTCACCGGCTCCAAGATCGTGAAGAAGCACCTCGAAGCGATCATGAAGGCCTGCATCAATTGTGAAGGCCAGGACGACGATTGCTTCGACCCGGCGATCAACACCGCGCTGAAGCGCGAGATCAAGCTGGCCAAGAAGGACGGGGTGCCGGAGAACTACATCTATCGCGTCATCCAGTTCGCCAAGCAGGGCTACACCTCGATGTCGTTCAAGACCTACGACACCGACTGGGATTCGGATGCCTACCTCACCGTTTCGGGCCAGAACTCCAACAATTCGGTCTCGCTGAAGGACGATTTCCTGCGCGCCGTCGAAGAGGACGCCGACTGGCACCTCACCGCACGCAAGGACGGCAAGGTGCTGAAGACGCTGAAGGCCAGGGATCTGTGGGAAAAGATCGGCTATGCCGCCTGGGCATCGGCCGATCCGGGCCTCCACTTCAACACGACGATGAATGACTGGCACACCTGCGCCTCGGCCGGTGCGATCCGGGCGTCCAACCCGTGCTCGGAATACATGTTCCTCGACGACACCGCCTGCAACCTGGCCTCGATCAACCTGCTGCCCTACCGCAACGCCGACGGCACCATCGACATATCAGCCTACGAGCACACGGTTCGGCTGTGGACCATGGTGCTGGAAATCTCGGTGATGATGGCGCAGTTCCCGTCGAAGGAGATCGCCAAGCTCTCCTACGAATACCGCACGCTCGGCCTCGGCTACGCCAATATCGGCGGCCTGCTGATGACCTCGGGCATTCCCTATGATTCCGACGAGGGCCGCGCCATCTGCGCAGCACTCACGGCAATCATGACCGGCACGGCCTATGCCACCTCGGCCGAAATGGCCGCAGAGCTCGGCGCCTTCCCCGACTACGATCGCAATGCGCAGAACATGCTGCGTGTCATGCGCAATCACCGCCGCGCCGCCTATGGCGACAGGGACGGCTACGAGAAGCTCGCCGTCAACCCGGTGCCGCTGGTCGCCTCCGACCTGAAGCAGCCGGAGCTTGCCGCCCATGCCAAGGGTGCCTGGGACCGCGCTATCGAGCTCGGCGAGGAGCATGGCTACCGCAATGCGCAGGCGACCGTGATCGCGCCGACCGGTACGATCGGCCTGGTCATGGATTGCGACACCACCGGCATCGAGCCCGACTTCGCGCTGGTGAAGTTCAAGAAGCTGGCCGGTGGCGGCTATTTCAAGATCATCAACCGCGCCGTCCCGGAAGCGCTGCGCACGCTCGGCTATTCGGAAAGCCAGATCGCCGAGATCGAAGCCTATGCGGTCGGCCACGGCAATCTCAACCAGGCGCCTGCCGTCAACCCCGGCTCGCTCAAGGCAAAGGGTTTTACCGACGACAAGATCGCAGCACTTAACGCAGCGTTGAAGTCGGCCTTCGACATCAAGTTCGTCTTCAACCAGTGGACGCTGGGTGCGGACTGGGTGAAGGAGACGTTTGGCTTCACCGACGAGCAGCTCAACGATTTCTCGTTCGAGATGCTGCCGGCGCTTGGCTTCTCGAAGAAGGACATCGAGGCCGCCAACATCCATGTCTGCGGTGCGATGACGCTGGAAGGCGCGCCGTTCCTGAAGGCAGAACATTTGCCCGTGTTCGACTGCGCCAGCCCATGCGGCAAGATCGGCAAGCGCTCGCTGTCGATCAACAGCCACATCCAGATGATGGCGGCGGCCCAACCCTTCATCTCCGGCGCCATTTCCAAGACCATCAACATGCCGAACGACGCGACGGTGGAAGACGCCAAGGGCGCTTACATGCTGTCGTGGAAGCTGGCGCTGAAGGCCAATGCGCTCTATCGCGACGGCTCGAAGCTCTCCCAGCCGCTCAACGCCTCGCTGCTTGCCGACGTCGATGACGACGAGGACGATGCCGTCGAGCAGCTGATCGCGGCGCCGGCGGCGGCACGCGCGGCACAGATCACCGAGCGGATTGTCGAGCGCATCATCGAGCGCGTCTCGCGCGAGCAGGAGAAGCTGCCGTCTCGCCGCAAGGGCTACACGCAGAAGGCCAAGATCGGCGGCAACACCATCTTCCTGCGCACCGGCGAATATGACGATGGCCGTCTCGGCGAGATCTTCATCGACATGAACAAGGAGGGCGCGACCTTGCGCGGCCTTCTCAACAATTTCGCCATCGCCATCTCGCTCGGCCTGCAATATGGCGTGCCGCTCGACGAATATGTGCACGCCTTCACCTTCACCAAATTCGAGCCGGCCGGCATGGTGCAGGGCAACGACGCCATCAAGAGCGCGACGTCGATCCTCGACTATGTGTTCCGCGAGCTCGCCATCTCCTATCTCGGCCGCAACGACCTCGCCCATGTCGACCAGTCGGACTTTTCCAACACCGCACTTGGCCGCGGCATCAGCGAAGGCAAGACCGACGCCGTTTCCAAGGGCCTGACCCGCGGTGCCTCGCCGGTGAAGCTGGTGTCAAGGGTGAGCGGCAACGATCCGAAGGGCTTTGCCGGTTCGGGCTCGTCCGGCCGCTCCGCGCCGACGGCGTTCTCCGGCTCCAACGTGCTGGCGCTGAAGCCGGCCAGCGACGAAGCCACCGCCTACAAGCGCGACTTCGAGGAGCGGGCAAAGGAGCTGATCGAGGACATCGCCTTCGAGGAGGCGGCGGGTGCTGCTTCCGAGGCTTCGGATGCCACGGCGGCGCTGTTCACCGATGCTGCGGCACTCGAGGCAGCCGAAGCGAAGAAGCTAGCCGCCGACCGCCGCGCCAAATCGCTGCTCCAGGGCTACACCGGCAATTCCTGCTCCGAATGCCAGAATTTCACCATGGTGCGGAACGGGACGTGCGAGAAGTGCGACACTTGTGGGGCTACGAGCGGGTGTAGCTGAGGAAAGATGCAGCGCTAAAACGCAACATGATCGGCCCGGTCGCAAGATCGAGCCGAAATCCGTTTAGCGTCGTGATCAGGCGCATCTCTTCCTTCTCCCCTTGTGGGAGAAGGTGGCCGAGCGAAGCTCGGTCGGATGAGGGGTGCTCCAGCTTGGCATCAGCGCCGAGTTTCTTCCAACACCCCTCTTCCGTCTTGGCGCTGCGCGCCAATCCACCTTCTCCCACAGGGGGAGAAGGGAAGGCCTCACCGCCACGGTTGCAAACTCTCATCGCGGACATAAGCTATGATGGTGTCGCAGACGGCGTTCAAATCCCGCAGCACGTCGTCGTTCCAGAAGCGCAGCACGCGAAAGCCCCTCACCTTCAATTCGGCGTCTCGTTCCCGATCGTGGTTCGAGTCCGCATGCTGGCTGCCGTCGATCTCGATGATCAGCCTGGCCTCGGCGCAAATGAAATCGGCGACGAATTTGCCGACAGGAACCTGACGCCGGAATTTGATGCGATCGAGCCTGCGCCCGCGCAGTTCGTGCCACAGGCGGTCCTCCGCCTCCGTTGGCTCGCGGCGCATCGAGCGGGCGAAACGACGTTTGATCGGAGCGACGGACTGATGCGGCATGGGGCGAAGATTACCCAGCCTTGGCGCTCCGTCCAGCACCATCGTCACGCAAATCGCTGACATTTAAGATTGGCCGAAGCGCGGAATGCCAACGCTCTCCCTTCTCCCCTTGTGGGAGAAGGTGGATCGGCGCGTAGCGCCGAGACGGATGAGGGGTGTTGGACGGAGTGCCGTCGGTGCCAAGCTGGAACACCCCTCATCCGTCGCCGTCGGCGACACCTTCTCCCACAGGGAGGGCTTTGCACGGGGAGCGAAGTGGATTTCGGTGGTCAGTGAGGGCCTTTTTGAAGGCCGGCAGAGCGGTTTTCCGCGGCCCTTGCGGGGCCTTTGTCGGTTTAGGCAGCCATCCTGCCGGATTGTGGACGCACTCCTCCCTCATGTCCGCCTCTCATCGGGTGGATAGAGGACGCCAATCATGGTGCGCAGATTGTAAGCGCAGGCGGCCAGTATGC